>JAIEQQ010000706.1 GCA_019747615.1 Phycisphaerales bacterium | reverse complement strand
CGCGGCGCGCCCCTGATTGATCCCGATGTTCACCCCCTGGCACTCCAGCGTGCGCTCCACAAGATCCGTCGCAAGGTCGGTCAACGTCCAGAGCCGCCGGCGCTGCGCCGGCGCGTAGTCCAGCAGTCGCGCCCGCGGCTCACCGAGCGCCACGAGCAGGTGGCCGTTGGAGTATGGGTACGCGTTGAGCAGAACCATGCCGTGGGGCGATCGGACGATGACGTGGTTGTCGATGTCCTTGGCGGGCGCGAGCCAATAGTCCTCAAGAAACGAGCCCGAGGGAGCCTTCGGGCGTTTGTCGGCCTCCGCGCGGCGCTCGCTCTCGGACAAGGCTTGGAGATAGTCCAGTCGCCACGGCGCTTGCAGTAGCGCCGCGGGGCCGACGGGATCCGGCCCGGCCATGCGAGGGAAATCCGGTCGCTCTTCCGGCACCGGCGGGCTTGAAGCGGGCCCGTGGGGCGATGAATGTGCGTTCGCCGGCGGCACAGTGGCCGGAGCGTGCGAGCCTTGCGGGAGCGGATCGGGTGGCGTTGCCATGGGGTCATCCTAACACTTGCCGACGATTGCCGGGTGAGCGATGCGAAGTCGCGTGTGGATAGGGGCTCGTGAGGCGAAGCGTGGTGGCGGGCTCAACTCGCCCGATTCTCGGGCCGATGGATGCAATGAGGCCGTGCGGGCGTTCTGCTCGCCGATCGCAAGGAGGCGTCGCCATGAGCCAGTTGAAGACCAGTGATGTGCTTGGACAGCGTTCGACCCCGGCATTCAAGACCGACCAACTTCGGATGGAGCGTCGCAGGATGCCGCGCAACATCGTGGAGTCGCGTGTGACGGCGGTGTTCACCGGCCTGGAAGGGCGCGTGGGCGTGATGCCGCTGGACATCACCGATAGCTCGGCCACCGGCCTGGGCGCTCGAACGACAACGATGGTGGAGATGGGAACCAAGGTCATGATCTGCCCGGCGGGTCTGCCGGTGCCCAGCCGCGGCTGCACGGTTGTGCGTTGCCTCGCGGGCCCGAACGAGGGCGAGTACGAGATCGGCCTGAAGTTTGATTCTCGCCGCGCTGCGTGAGGATGACCACATCAGCGTGGCCGATCCATCGCGCCAGCACGACGGATCGCGCCCCCGCCGAATCGTTTCGAAACCGCGTCCGCGGCGACATCTGTTCGCTCCGCGCGTGAGCTCGCCGGTGGCGAGCTAAACAGTTCGAGCTGCGCGCCCTCGTCGAGGCCGCCGAGGCTGACGCCGATGAGGCGCAGCGGCCCGCGATTGGTCCGCCGAAACTCGATGAACAGCGACTCGCACGCGAGCCAGAGCTCGCGCGTGTTGCTCGTCGGCATCGGCAGCGTCTGCGAGCGGGTCGACGTGGTGAAGTCGCCGGTGCGGAGCTTCACGGTAACGACGCGGGCGTGGGTGTCACGCTCGCGCAGGAGCCGGCTGGTCTTTTCGACCTGCGCCATGAGCGTGGCCCGAAGAGCTTTGTCATCGGCGACGTCTTGGCCGAATGTCCGCTCACTACCGATGCTCTTGCGCTCGCCAGAGACGTGAACGGGCCGGTCGTCGTCGCCAAGGGCCAGTCGCTTCCAATGCCGGCCCATGTCACCGAAGTGGTGGGCCAGCAGCGCGTCGTCGGTGCTCAGAAGCTGCGCAACGGTGTGAATGCCGAGCGACTGGAGCTTGGTCGCGGTCTTCTGGCCAACGCCCATCAAAACGCCGCAATCCAGCGGCGCCAGCACGCGCGGCGCCTCGTCCTGCGCGATTTCTCGCACGCCGTCGGGCTTGCCAAGATCGCTCGCTACCTTGGCCAGGAACTTGTTGCAAGAAATCCCGACCGTGGCCGGAAGGTTCAGTTGCGAACGAACATCCCGGCGAATCGCGCTGGCGATCGCCCGGCCGCCGCCGGGCTGCAGGTGCTCAAGCCCGGAGCAATCCAGAAACGCCTCATCGATGCCCAGAACCTGCACCAGCGGCGCGTGGCGAGCGAGGATGTCCATCACGCAGCGGCTCACTTCGCTGTACGCCCCCATGCGGACCGGCGTGACGATCGCGTGCGGGCACAGTCTCAAGGCCTGAGCCATCGGCATCGCGCTGCGGCAGCCAAAGGCGCGGGCTTCGTACGACGCGGTCGTGACGACGCCGCGCGAGTGCGGCGATTTCGACGCGCCGCCAACAAGCACCGGCACCCCCCGCAAATCAGGGTTGTCGCGTTGCTCGACAGACGCGAAGAACGCGTCCATGTCGACATGCAAGATCAGCCGGGGTGCAGCGTTCATCGTGGTCTGGGGGCGATCATCGCGCCGAAGTGATTTGCGTACAGCATACGAACATCTCGGCCGCTCGGAAAGTGCCGCGGCGAAAGTAAAGTTACAGGATGCTTGTCCCAGTCCCTATTGCGGGGTAATGTTCCTCCTTCCTTTCGGAAGAGGGGTTGGGGTCGTTGTCGTCAACATCGCTCATAGGTCTTGCGATGTGCCCACCATCTCCACTCTGGAAAGGTCTCCATGGCTCGAACCTCCGCCCTTGCAAAGTTGTCCATCGCTGAAATCAACAGCGAGATCCGTCGTCGCCAGCGCGGCGTCGGCAAGCTCATGAAGAAGCGCGCGACGCTCGTCTCGCGTTTGGCGAAGATCGACGCCGAGATCGTTGCCGCCGGCGGCAGCGTTCGTGGCGGCGGCATGACCAAGGCTGGCGGCACCCGCAAGCGCCCCAAGAACGAGATGAGCCTCGTCGAATCGCTCCACGCCGTGCTCAAGGGCAAGACGATGTCGGTGACCGACGTCTCCGAGGCCGTGCAGAAGGCCGGCTACATGACCACCAGCCCCTCGTTCCGCACGATCGTGAACCAGGCCCTCCTGGCCAACCGCTCGAAGTTCAAGAAGGTCTCGCGCGGCCAGTACACCTCCGTCTGATCCGCTCGGACCCACGCTGGCCGGATCGCCGCCCCGCTTCGGAGTCAGAAGGTCAACGTGAAGGCCAAGCACTCAGGAAACAACAGGGCCCGCGATCATCAAGATCGCGGGCCTCTTTGCTTTTGCCGAGTCAAGCGGGTTCAGAAATCGCGAGCACGCCCGCGCTCAGCAACAATACGATTGCTCGGTGATGCTCGTGCCTTGGGGTACCCCCTCTTTCCAAGAGGGGTCCGGCGCTCACGGCCTTGCCACGCCAAAGATTCACCGGGATTCCGTATGAAACGGATTTTCGGGACGGATGACCGTTGAGTTTTGGGCACTCAGACACCGTGCCTGAGGCTCTGCGAAGGCACGGGCTGAACACACGCACGCTCGCGTTGATCAGCGGATCGGCTCGATGCCCAGGCGCGACGGGCGATCGGTCAGCAGCAGGCGGCCCATGTCTGAGCGCATCGCGCGCCAGTTGTGGTCAAACGTCTGGAACGCGGCGTTTTCGGCCTGCTGCTCGCTCTGCTGAAGCGTCGCCATCTCGGGCGCGGGGTTGAAGCGCAGGTCGCCGAGTTGCTCCTCAGAGCGCGTCTGGCAGCCGCCCGCAAACAGGAACAGGCCGCCGGTCAGGATCATCGTGCTCATCAAAACTCGCTGGCGCTTCATTCGGAACTCCTTGGCTGGACAAGAGTTGTAGCGTAAGCCGTACCCTACGTCAAGGAGCTTCCGGCGGGTGCAGGGCATCTGGGCAACGGGTGGTGAACACATGCGAGTGAGGGCAAAACCTCCCAAGCAGAGCCCGAGTGTGACGCCGGTTCACCCTGTTGATCGTCGCGCAGAAAGGCGCCGCGGATGAGGATCTGTCAAGGCACGGATCGCCTCGACCTCGTCCGGCCGTACCCAAACAGACCGTAAAGCCCGTGTTGCACCACCGAAGCGCGTGGAACTCGCGAGTGGCGGCCTTCGAATACTCGGACGCTCCGGCCGCGACGAGGGCCTCGGTCTCGCCGCCGCCAAGCCCACGGAGATCCTGATGACCACTGACAACCCGCGCGTCCTTCCCCGTACCCGGGCATTCACCCGGTCCGCATCATCGCTCGCGCTCAGCGCGCTGGCGATCAGCCTCGGCGCCCCGCCCACGCTGGCCCAAAACTCGCTCTTTGCCCCCTGCGCCCAATGGAAGACCTTTGAGCAGGCGGGGCTGGGCGAGACGCTGCGAGGTACGGCATTCATCGACTCTCTGGTGACATTCGACCTCGACGGCCCGGGGCCCGGCGGCGACACGGTATTGGCAACGACAGGTGCCACGCTCCTCAACGGCCAGCCCGCGGCCAGCATCATCCGCTGGAACGGCGCTACGTGGGTGCCGGTTCCCACGCCGCCCGAGTTCGGCGGCGAAACCCGGTTGTGGGTCGCCGAATCGCCCGACGGAACGGGCAGGGCGCTCTACGCGACGTCGCGAGCGTTTATCACGAGCACGTCGGCGAATCTGTATCGGTGGAATGGCACCGAGTTCGCACTGGTAACGAATCTCGGTCTGCCCGCTGGAACGCGTGTCTTCGGCCTTACTACCTTCGACGCGGACGGGCCGTCAGGTCCAGCGCCACGCGACTACTACTTGCTTGCTATCGATCTGGACTCCACGCGTCGAGTGTTCCGCTCACGCTCGGGCGTCGCTGAAGTGATCGCGACGTTGCCCTCTGTGCTCACACTGACCGCGGCGGAATACCGGCTCATCGAATACACGCCGACTGATGGCGGCCAGCGACGCCTGGTGTTGGCCGGGCCGTCGTCGTCCTTCGCTGGGCAGCTTGCATTGCGCGGCGTCGCGGCGTACGACGGCACAAGCTGGGGGACGATTGGTGACCCGCTGTTCGGGCTCACTTCGCCGAACTCGCCGACCGTCACAAGCCTCGTGATTGCCGACCCTGACGGGGCCGGGCCCGTTGGCGAAACGCTGGTGATCGGCGGGCGGTTCCGGGTTGGATCCGAAACGGGCCCCGCGGGCCTCGCGTATCTCCAGGGCGATCAATGGGTCGCGATGGGCGCTGGGTTGACGATCCCCACAGACCGCAGCACCGACGATGTTCAGGTCGTTGCGATTCGGCAGAACAACCTCTCAACGACGTTGCCGCGGCTCGCCATTGTCGGCAACTTCACATCGGTTGACAACGTCAGCGCTGCCCGCGCGGCAATCCTGGTCGGACAAACGTGGCAGCCGGTATCCACGCTTGAGTATGGCTACTCGTGGTCGTTCCCGCCTCCGACGACTGCGGACTTCGACGGTCTAGGCGGAAATCCGACGGAGTTCGTTTTCGGGAACGCACGCCGCGTCGATACGCAGAGCGCGGAACGCTTTCCTGCGGTCGCGTTCGACGGCGCGGCATTCCGCCCACTTGCGTCACGCCTGGTCGGCTCGCCCGCTGCGGTTGTCGAGCTTCGATTGCTCCCGGACGAGACCGGCACCGCGCGACTTCATGCCGCTGGCACGTTCAACTACGCGGGCGGTCGCTTCATCGGATCGGTCGCGAAGCTGGTGAACGGGTCGTGGCAGGCCATCGGCACTCCGCTTGCCGATACAAGCGTCTCGATTGTCGCCCACGACTTTGACGGCCCGGGCCCGCAGCCGCGGACGTACGTTCGCCTTGCGAACCGGAGTGGTGAGTTGCAGAAGTTGTTCATTCTGAACGGCCAGGACTGGGCCGAGTTTGCGACGACATCGGCTCCCGGTGCCGCGACCTTTCCGAACACGCTTGAGAGCTTTGATCCGGACGGCGACGGTCCGGCAGGCCCGGTGCTCGCTGGAACGTTCTCGGCGATTCAAGGCGGCGCGTTGACGAATCCGCCATCGGTCCTGGTGGGAAGCACTTGGCGACGGATCGGCGTGCTCCCGGCGCAGTACAACGTCGGCAGCCGTCTTGTAGCGCTCGATGACGACGGACCCGGCGGAAATCCGGCACGGCTCCACATCAATGCGGGCGGCCTTTACCGATTCGATGCGCAGACGACTGACCCTTCAACGTGGGAGAGCGTGCCCTGGACCCCGCTCCGCGTGCCGAGCGCCTCGTCGGCGCTGGCCGTCGATCGGGCATCTCCTTCGAGCACGCCGGGCCTGCTCTTCGACCTCGCTCCGCCGTCGGGTGTTTCCGGGGGCCCGGCCATCTCGACACGATTCTCGGCCGGTGTGTTCACCCCGCTTGCGCTTGGGTACCGGGGCAGCGGATCCTACCTCACGACACAGACCGAATCATGGGACCCCGACGGCGACGGCCCGGAGCCGGCTCGGCCGACGATTTCACCCGTGTTCGGGGCGAACATTCCGGCAGGGTCATCGGGTAATGCCGGCGGATGGACGTATCGCGCTTCGATTGCCAAGAACGGCCGCTGGTACGGCCTCGGTGCCCTCACCGGGTTCATTCAATCACACAACGGGCTTCTGGCCTACCGCACCGACGGTGATGCCTCGACCGAGTACCTGCTTCAGTTCGGCGGGCGGATCTCGTTCCCCGACTCGAACATCTTCGCGTTCTCTACTGCGTGCCCCTGCTCCGTCGCCGACATCGCCGACGACCAAGGCAACCCACTGCCCGGGGCTCCCGGCGTCCCCAACAACGGCGTCACCGAAGGCGATTACAACCACTTCTTCGGCGCCTTCTTCAACGCCTCCGCAACCTGCGACATCGCCGACGACCAAGGCAACCCCCTCCCCGCGGCTCCCAACGTCCCCAACAACGGCGTCACCGAGGCCGATTACAATTGCTTCTTCAGCCTCTACTTCAACGGCTGCCCCTGAGTCACATACGCCTCGCATTTGCGCAGTGCGACTCCTGCGCGACGCGCTGCCAAGCGGTCAAGCACTTGTCGCCCGCCGACGTTGTCTGCGATCGTTGAGCATCAACACTCCACCACAACTCCGGCGCTCGGCACGTCGTCGCCGCGCGTCACAGCCCACGGAATCCCCACAATGAACCGCCACGCCCAAGACCGCCCGCAGTGCAAGGTGTACCGGCCTGATCTTCGCTCACACGCGCTCGGCGCAGCGACGCTCGCGCTCGCCATGACACTGAGCACCACCGCCCTCGCCCAGAACACGTTCTTCGCGCCCTGCGCGCAGTGGAAGACGTTTGAGGAAGCCGGCTTGGGCGAGACGCTCAACGCGACCGGCGAGATCAACTCGCTCATCAGCTTCGATCTGGACGGCCCCGGGCCACAGGGCGACACGCTCATCGCCACGCTGACCGCGACAACGCTCGACGACGGGCCGGCGCCAGACGCCATGCGGTGGAACGGGGCGGCGTGGGTGCCGTTCGCGGTGCTGCCGGGGAAGGCGAGCAACCTGCGCTTCTGGATCGTCGAAGCCCTCGACGGCTCGGGCAAAGTGCTGTACGCGACCGACTCTGTGGTCACGACC
>JAIEQQ010000329.1 GCA_019747615.1 Phycisphaerales bacterium | reverse complement strand
CCAGCAGTACCTGTTCATGATCGGCCGCTACGACAACGGCGACATCACTGGCAACGTCAACACCGTTCGCTTCGCCATCACCAACTTCGTTCCGCCGCCCACCGCACCCTCGAACGACAACTGTGCCGGCGCGATCAACGTCAACACCACGCCCGGCTTCGCCCTGCCGTTCGTCTCCCCGTCGTACATCATGACGGGCGCCACCGGCAATCCTGTCGATCCGGCCTTCTCCTGCGCCGGCGCCACCGCCGTGAACTACACGATGTGGTTCTCCTATCAGCCCACCGCCAGCGGCGAGTACATCCTCTCGACCACCGCGTCGGAGGCTCCCGCCACCAACGTTGGGGACACCATCGTCGCCCTCTACACCACCAGCACGCCGGGCAGCCCGTGCGCCGGCGCGTTCACCGAGGTCGCTTGCAATGACAGCGGTGCCGGTCGCGCTCGCGTCCGGGCAAACCTGACCGCCGGCACCCGCTACTACTTCATGATCGGCCGCAAGGGCACCGGCATCCTCGGTGCTGCTGAGAACACCTTCCAGTTCGCCCTGTTCGTCGCTCCTCCCGCGCCGGTCTGCACCGTCAGCGAGGTTGAGCCCAACGACTCCAAGGACACCGCAACTCCCGCAACCCTCACGCCGGGCCAGAACCTCTGCGGCAACGCTGCGGGCGAGACCGACTACTTCGTCGTCGGCACGCCGGCGGGCGTCAGCGGCCTGACCCGCTACCGCCTCGTGCTCGCCTCCGACACCCCGTCGCAGACTGTCACGCTCCGCGGCCTGACACAGACCGACGGTGTCATCAACCTGGGGACGAACGCCATTCTCCAGACCTCGCCCGGTACCGATCCGTTTGTTCAGTGGTACGGCGGCGGCAACAACGCCGACGCGAACGCTCGCAAGATCTTCGTCGGCGTCGCTGGCGGCGCTGCTGGCGTCGAAAGCTACACCCTGACCCTCACCGCAGCACCGGTCGTTCCGGTTGACATCGCCGGCGGGAACTTCAACGCAGGCTCGATCGTCATCACCACCGTCGGCACCACTGGCGCCGGCCAAACCGACACCGACCTGTGGATCTACGACTCCAACTTCAACCCCATCCCGGACTTCGGCAACGATGACGAGCCCGACACCGCCAGCCTCGGCTCGCGTCTGACCCGGACGTTCGTTCCCGGCACCTACTACCTGGCGATGGGTGCGTTCAACACCGCCACGAACCTGCCGGCCCCGACCGACGACGACTTCGTCACCCCCAACGTGACCGATTACGCCGGCATCACCGTGACCAACATCACCACCGTCGGGCAGAACCGCTCGTTCCGCATCACCGACTCAGTCGGCGATCGCAATGTCGCCGCGACGACCTCCGAGGCCTTCGAGGTCCTGTGGTTCAAGTTCATCGTGGGTCAGGGCACGCCCTTTGCCGCGCGCTGCAACCCCGCGGACATCGCCAACGACGCCGGTCAGCCCATCCACAACGCCACCACGCCGCCGGACCCGCTGGTCCCCAACAACGGCGTGACCGAGGGTGACTACAACGTCTTCTTCGCCAACTACTTCGAAGCCTCGGCGTTCTGCGACATCGCCGACGATCAGGGCATCCCGCTGCCGCCGTTCGGCGCCGGCGGCGTGGCCCCCAACGTCAACAACGGCGTGACCGAGGGCGACTACAACCGCTTCTTCGCCATCTACTTCGACGGCTGCACGTTCTGAACGGCAAGGCACTGGGCACTGGGCACGAGACATCAGGTCCCGTGGGGCAGGCGTCCTCGCCTGCCTCCCGCAGACACCCGGCTGACACAAGGCCCGACTCGGAACTCGCAACTCGCCCGTAACTCCAAGCCCCGGCTCATCTGAGCCGGGGCTTTTTGTGCGCCGGTGCCCATGGCGGACCGCCGCGAGCTCAGAGCCGCGCCAAAGCCACGCCCCACGATTTCCCCAGCCCCTCGGTCCGCTCGATCCCTCGATCCCTTGATCCCTCGATCCCTTGATCCCTTGATCCCTTGATCCCTTGATCCCTTGATCCCTTGAGCCCATGATCTCATCGGCTACCATGTTCCACGCGGCGATTTCCCGCCGCTGAGTTCGCACGAAGCCGAGGTCATCGCCCCATGCCACACGTCATCGCTGAGCCTTGCGTCGGAACCAAGGACACCTCCTGCGTCGAGGTCTGTCCCGTCGACTGCATCCACCCGACCAAGAACGAGCCGGATTTCGGCAAGACCAACCAGCTCTACATCGACCCGGGCACCTGCATCGACTGCGGCCTCTGCGTCGACGAATGCCCCGTCAAGGCCATCTTCCCTGAGGAAGATCTGCCCAAGGAATGGAACAACTTCGTCCAGGTCAATCTGGATTACTACAAGACGAAGTGATCGGCGGTGGCGCGGATGAGACCCTTTGCGCTTAAGAGCGCGGGCGGGGTTGCGTGTCGGCAATCGGGATTCGGCAATCGGCAATCGTGGAAATGCACAGCGTCGCGCGAGTGTCTTCGCACGGCGCGGAGGTTCGCCGCGCCCGTCTCGCGATTTCTACTCCCCAGTGCCCAGTGCCCAATGCCTAGTGCCTAGTGCCTAGTGCCTTCCCACTCACCCCAGCGCCACCGGCTCGTCCTGGAAACAACTCGTCACCACCGGCCCCTTGGCGGGATCGACGTAGACGTTGATCTCCAGTCGCACGCCGAAGTCCGGCAGGTAGAGCCCGGGCTCGATGGTGTAGCCGATGCCCGGGAGCATCTGTCGCGTGTCGCGGGTTTCGAGGTTGTCCAGATTCATGCCGACGCCGTGGACTTTGGGGCCGGGGCTGAGCGAGTGGCCGGTGCGATGGCGGATGTACTTCTGATAGCCGGCATTGACGAGTTCGTTGCGCGCGGCGTCGTCAAGCTGCCAGCCCTGGATCGGCTCACCCCGTGACCAGGCTTGCTGCGCGAGCGCAAGGGCCGCGTCTCGTGCGCGTCGGACGCTGTCGTAGACCTTGCGGCGCTCGGCGTTCACCGGCCCGACGCAGCCGCACCAGGTGATGTCGCTGAAGATGTGCTGCTCGCCGGGCGTGCGGGCCCAGAGATCGATGAGCACCCAGTCGCCTCTCTTGATTTCTGACGAGCCGGTGTGCGAGACTTCAAAGTGCGGGTCACCCGCGTGCGCGTTGACCGCCACCACCGGCTCGCCGTCGGTCTGCAGCCCGTGGCGTGCGAACTCGCTGAGGATGAACTCCTGCACCTGCCGCTCGGTGATGTGTACGCCGCCGCCGGCACCGATGGCGTTACTGATCATGCCGAAGGCGTTGTCCTTGATGTCCGCGACGAGCTTGGAAACGTGCAAGTGATCGCGCACCGCGTGTTCGCTCCATCGCGCCACGCTCGCCTGGATCAGGTCCGCCGAACTCACCACCTCCAGCCCCAGCGATCGCACCAGCTCCACGGCGCCGGCGTCAACAAAGCTCACCGCGGGCAACTGCCCGCCGGGCGAGTACTCCATCGCGACGCGCGAGCAGCCGCTGAGCAGCTCGCTGAGCCCGGCCCGCAGGTCCTGCCACGACAGGTATACGCGTTTGGCGAACGCGTCCTTGTCAAACTGCGTCGCGTCGATCGTGTGGACGAGGGCCGTCACCTCGCCCCGCGCGGGGATGACGATCGCGAATCGGCGCGTGGTCCAGCGCTTGCCCGTCGGCGCCGGGAAGAGCTGTGGCGCCACAGGATTGCTGCCACGGAAGTCCCAGAGCACCCACGCATCGATGCGACGGTCGAGCATGAAGGACTGGAGCGATGGGAGGTCCATAGGCGGGGCTCCGGGGAGGGGAAGACAAACATGAACGTGAACATGAACGTGAAAACGACGGGGACGCGAGCGCGGGGTTGTCCTGATGCGCTCCGAGCGTACGCGGGCGGCGACGCCTTGCTTGGGGCCGTATCCTGTGGACGTGACTGCTGCGAACACCGCGACCGGCTCCACTTCGCTCCAACACTCGTCTCTGCCACCGTCGGCTTCGCCGCCATCGTTGCCGCCGCCTGCGCCTCGGACCAACTCCCTGCTCATCGCCGCGGCGGACATCAAGCTGTCGCACTCCATCTTCGCGCTGCCCTTTGCCGTGCTCGGCGCGTTCCTGAGCGCATCGGCCCCCACGCTCGCGCCGATCCCCAACCCCAGCCCGCAGTTCCCGGCGTACGTGCCGATCGACTGGTCTCGCTTCGGCGGCCAGCTCGCGCTGGTGATCGCGTGCATGGTGCTGGCTCGCACGTGGGCGATGCTGGTGAATCGCTTGGCGGATGCGACGTTCGACGCCGCGAACCCGCGAACGCGCGGGCGCGCCGTGGCCTCGGGCAAGCTGTCGCGCCCCGTCGCGATCTCGATGGCGCTCGGCTGCGCCGCCGGGTTCATCGTGCTGTGTGCCGGATTCCTGGCGTTCTTCCAGAACCCCTGGCCCCTAGCGCTCTCAGTGCCCGTGCTTTTCTGGCTGGCGCTGTACTCGTACGCCAAACGATTCACCGCGCTCTGCCACGTCCTGCTCGGCTCGGCGCTCGCGATCTCGCCGCTCGCCGCGGCGATCGCCATCAACCCCGAATCACTCTCGAACACGCCCTCGCTCCTAGCCCTCAGCGCGATGGTCCTTTGCTGGGTCGCCGGCTTTGACATCATCTACGCGCTGCAAGATGAGTCCTTCGATCGCAACGCCGGCCTCTTCAGCATCCCCGCCGCTCTGGGCGCAAAGCGGGCCGTGATCCTCAGCCGCGTGCTGCACGTCGGCGCGATCATCGGCCTGCTCATGGCCTGGCGATTGGAAGACCGCTTCGGCGTGATCTTCCTCTGCGCCGTGATCGCCGCCAGCATCTGCCTCGTCGCCGAGCACATCGTCCTCATCCGGCGCGGCCTCGCGGGCCTGCCCATGGCCTTCTTCACGCTCAACGGCGTCCTGTCGTGCGTGGTGGGCGGCGCGGGTGTGGCTGACGTGCTGCTTTGAGTTCTGCCGCCTGCGCGACCAGTCGTGGCTGATTCATGAAGAAGGCACCAAGGCAGGAGGCATCGAGGCATCAAGGTGGCTGATAACCGACCGAACCGGTCCATTTTTCACTTTTTTCTGAAAGTCGATCGATCTTTCAACCGTTTCAGCGTATATTGAAAGGTCGGATTCACCTCTTTCCTCCGCTCCCCATGACCACCCCTCGCTCCAAGCCGTCGCTCACCAGTGCTCAGGATCGCTTCATCGCGACCTGGGGCCAGATGGGCTCTACGTGGGGCATCTCGCGCACGATGGCCGAGGTCCACGCGTTGCTCTTCATCTCTGGGCGGGCGCTGTGCACCGATGACGTGATGGAACGCCTGGAGATCAGCCGCGGCAACGCGAGCATGAGCCTCCGCGCCCTGGTCGACTGGGGTGTGGTCCATCGCGCCCACAAGCGCGGGGACCGCAAGGAGTACTTCGAAGCCGCGGGCGACGTGTGGACGATGCTGCAGGCGATCCTGCGCGAGCGCATGAAGCGCGAGATCCACCCGGCGCTGGCGAGCCTTGCGGAGATCCGCGATGAGACGCGCACCACCGGCGAGGGCGTTGACGAGCACAACCAGCGGCTTGACGACATGATCGCCCTGCTGCGGCTCTTTGATGAGATGGGCAGCAAGCTCCTGGCGCTGGACGCCCAGGTGATGAAAGAGACCGCCGAGACACTTGTCGGCGGCATGGATTTCCAGAGCGGCTCGCCCGCTTCCTGATGACGACGCTCACGCTCGCACCCACGCGGGAGAACACCGATGACCATGCTCCACGACCACGCATTTGCACGCATGAGCCCTGATCGCGAGTTCTCCGTGGTCACGCTGCGCTGGCTGATCGGCCGCGCACCGGAGCACGCCAGCGCCGAGCGCACGCTGACACTCAGGCTGGATGTGGACCGCGACACGTTCGAGGCCACATTGGGCGATGAAAGCGTCTGCGCCGGCACGTTTGTGCGTGTGGACGAAGACGATCGCGCGATGGTGCATTTCGATTGCGAGGGGATCTTCGGCTGCACGATCGAGCTTCGCCCGCCGGCCAAGCCGCGGCTGCTGTTCGCTCGCACGTCGCTGCTCACCAAGCTCGGCATCCCCGGCGGGCGCACCGATGCGCCCACCGTCGAGGTCTCGCGCGAGCTGGCCCCTCAGGCCACGCGAGAGAGCTGATTCTCGCCCGCGCCCTGCGACGCGAAACGCACACCGATTGTCTGCGTGCCGCTGGGGCCCACCAGCGCCCGGGTGATCTCGGCGGTGACCAGTTCAGAGCTGCGGACGATCGGCGCATCGTTCCATGAGATCGCGACATCGATTACCTCGCCCACGCTGAGGGGGCGATCGGCCAGCACCTCGATCAGCGCGCCGGTCACCGAGACGTTCGTCGTCCGAGCCGCGAGAAATCGCTGCGCCGAGCGCACGACCACCTTGCACGGGCGGGTCATGTTCAAGCGTGCGTGACGGCGTCGATCGATGCTCATGCCGAGGCTCCTGAGCCCACGTGGGGGCTCGCGCGCACCGCCCTTGCGGTGGCTCCATCAGAGCTATCGGACACTCCGCGGGCAGACTTCACTCAAGGAGCACGCCGCACGGGAGGCGAACGCCCTGAGGCGGGTTGCCGAGGTGGTCGCACGATTGGGGCACGCCTGCGGTGAAGTGGCAGAGTGGCAGAGTGAGGAAATCGAATCGTCTCAACGAAGTGATGGAAGGAACGGAAGACGGACTGATACGAGAAATCGTGCGTAGCTCTGGCCATTTGGCCATTTCACCCTGTCACCCTGCCACTCTGCCACTCTGCCACTTCGTCACTTTGCCACTTCGCCACTTCCCCCCACTTACACTTGCCCGTGCTCCCTGATCCGCTCTCAATGACCGCTGAGAACTACGCCGCGGCGTGCCACGCGCTGGCGATGCGGGGCGGTCGCGCCGGCGCGTTCGATCGCTACGCGCGCGTCTACCGCGAAGGCGTCATCAACGACCCGCTGACGCCGGTCCACATCCCGCCCATCGGCCGCACGCACCACAGCGAGAGCGAAGAGGGCGTGACCGTGAAGTTCACGCAGCGCGTGTCGCGGGCGATGCCGCACGCAACGCCCGCCGCGGCTCCGTCATCGCCCGGCGCAAGCTCCCCGCTCAGCGTGCTCAACAGCGTGCCCGCACAGCCGGACACGCTCGAGGTTGAATCCGTGCTCATCCCGATGATCGGCCGCACGCGCCAGCGTGCCCACACGCTCTGCGTCAGCTCGCAGGTGGGCTGCGCGATGGGCTGCACGTTTTGCCAGACGGCGCAGATGGGCCTTGTGCGTTCGCTGACCACTGCGGAGATT
>JAIEQQ010000101.1 GCA_019747615.1 Phycisphaerales bacterium | reverse complement strand
AGCCGGGCGACGCGGGGACGTATTACTGCATCGTGACCGGCGGCTGCGGCACGGCCCAGACGACCAACGCGGTGGTTTCGGTGGACGCCGCGACGGGCACGCCGCTCGTGAATGATGTGTGCAGCACCGCGCTGCAGGTGGGCGAGGGAACGTTCACGTTCAGCCCCTGCGGCGCGTATGTGATGGACCCGGTGGCCGGTGCGCCTTCGTGCCTGCCCTTGGGCGGCGTGTTCAGCTCGGACGTGTGGTACAAGTACCTGCCGACGGCGACGGGCTCGGCCCGCATCGACACCTGCGGCGCGAACTTTGACACGATCATCTCGGTCTTCTCGGATTGCAGCGGCGGCGAGCTTGAGTGCAACGATGACTACCTGACGGGCCCGAGCACGTCTTGCAGCGCGAATCGCAGCCGCGTGGCGCGGTTCGCGGTGACCCAGGGTGTGCCGGTGTGGGTGCGAGTGGTGGCGAAGTCTTCGACGCCGGGCACGACCGGCTCGTTGCGGATCGCGCTGGCGGCGCCCGCGGCGGCTCCGAACGACAACTGCGGCAGCCCGACCCCGGCGGTGCTCGGCAGCAACAGCTTTGATCTGACCGAGGCCTCGGCCGATCCGCTGGTGGTGACGTGCAACACCGCCACTGCGGCGCGTGACACGTGGTACTCCTGGACGGCGCCGCAGACGGGCCTGCTGCGGGTGTCCACCTGCGGCGGCACGACGCTGAACACCGTCCTGAGCATCCACCCGCAGTGCTTTGATCTGGCCCTGGCGTGCAACGACACCGCGGTCGCGGGCGATTGTGCGACCGGCACCTCGAACCAGGCGTCGATCTCGAACTTCGAGACGACCGCTGGAGCGACGTATCTGATCCGTCTGGCCGGCAACACCAACAGCGCGATCGGCCTGGGCACGTTCACGCTCACGTTCCGCCAGGATCGCTGCAATCCCGCGGACATCGCCAACGACGACGGCGCGACGCCGCTGCCGCCCGCGGCCGGTGGCGTTCGCCTGACGAACAACGGCGTGACCGAGGGTGACTACAACCTGTTCTTCGCCAACTACTTTGAGGCCCTCGCGGTGTGCGACATCGCCAACGACGACAACAGCCCGCTGCCTCCGTTCGGTCCGCTGACGACGAACAACGGCGTGACCGAGGCGGATTACAACCTCTTCTTCTCGATCTTCTTCGACGGCTGCGCGCTCTGAGGCAGTGCTGAGTGATGAGTGCTGAGTGCTGAGGACGGCAATCGGGATTCGGCAATCGGCAATCGTGTGAATACAGAAGACCCCGGCGCGTGGCGCGCCGGGGTCTTTTCATTTTGGGCATTTCCCGATTCCCGGTTGCCGATTCCCGGACGCGTTTCCCGATTCCCGATTGCCGAATCCCGATTGCCGTCCTCAGCCGGTTGCCCAACTCCTCGATACCATCTGCACCATGCCCACTGCGATCACCATCGACCAGATTGTCAAGAGCTACGGCGGTGCCGGTGCGCCCGCGGTTGACGGCGTCTCGCTGAGCATCAAGCCGGGCGAACTGTTCTTTCTGCTGGGGCCCTCGGGCTGCGGGAAGACGACGCTGCTGCGGATGATCGCGGGGTTCATCGAGCCGACCGGCGGTCGCGTGCTGTTCGCCACCGGCGATGGCCAGGGCGAGCGCGATGTGACGCACCTGGCGCCGAACCTGCGGAACACCGGGATGGTGTTTCAGAGCTACGCGTTGTGGCCGCACATGACGGTGGCCAAGAACGTGGCGTTCGGGCTTGAAGTACGCAAGGTTGCGCGGGCGGAGATCGAGCGGCGCGTGAAGGAAGCCCTCGATGTCGTGCAGATGGGCCACCTCAGCGAGAGGAAGCCCAACGCACTCAGCGGCGGGCAGCAGCAGCGCGTGGCCCTGGCCCGGGCGCTGGTCGTGCGCCCCGATGTGCTGCTGCTGGATGAGCCCTTAAGCAACCTTGATGCAAAGCTGCGCGTCGAGCTGCGCGGCGAGATCCGACGCATCTGCAAAGCCGCGGGGATCACCACGGTCTATGTCACGCACGATCAGAAGGAAGCGTTGAGCATGGCCGACATGGTCGCGATCATGCAGAGCGGCAAGGTCGTGCAGCTCGGGCGGCCGGGCGATCTGTATCGCGCGCCGGCCAATCGCTTCGTCGCGGAGTTCCTTGGTGAGACGAACTTCATCGAGGGAACGGTGGAGAACACCGGCACATCGGGATCGACAATCCGCACGCCGTTCGGAATGATGACCAGTTCGCACAGCGCGCCCGCGGGGCTCAGCGCCGGAGCGGCGGTGCTCGTGTCGCTCAGGCCTGAGGCGCTGCGCGTCACGCGGGGCAACGCGGCCGGCTCCGGCGACGGCGCGAACATGCTGACAGGCACGCTGCTCGAGACGACGTACCTGGGCGAGCTGTCGCTGTTGGTCGTCGAACTGCGGGGGGGCGGTGGGGGGATGATGAAGGTGAAGGCGGCGGTGCTGAATCCGGGCGTGCGCGATGATGGGAGCGTGGGGCAGCCGGTGGGGCTGGCGGTGATGCAGGAAGATGTGGTGCTGGTGCCGCGCGGGTGATTCGGCGTTCGTGTGGGCGGCGGTGTCGGTGGTGAGGAGTCGGTGTTTCGGACCTGGCTTCGGGAGGCGGTGCAGTCATGCCGGTGCTCTTGCGATCTTTGTTGCGTCTTGGCCCGATCAACCCGATCGCGGTGCGCCTTGTGCATAACGGCTCGCGGCGGGCCAAGCATCTGTACTTGAGGCTGGGCTACTTGGGCGTGCTGATCGCGGTGCTGCTGTGGGCACTGGTGATCAATGTAAAGGCCGACGAGATGTCGTTTCGCGAGCTGGCATCCGCCGGGGCGCTGAGCTTTCAGGCGATCGCGTATCTGCAGATCGGGCTCATCTGTGTGCTGGCGCCGGTGTTCATGGCCGGGGCGATTGCGCAGGAGGCGGACCCGCAGACGTGGGACATTTTGCTGACAACGCCGCTGGGGGCCGCGGAGATTGTGCTGGGGAATCTGATCGGGCGGTTGTTCTTCATTCTGGCGTTGCTGCTGGCGAGTCTGCCGCTGTTCGCGGTGACGCAGTACTTCGGCGGTGTGTCGGGCGAGACGATTCTGGCGAGCTACGCGATCGCGGCGTGCGCCGCGGTGGTGGTCGGCTGCGCCGCGGTGGCGTTGAGCGTGAGCCGCGTGGTGGGCAAGCGGGCGGTGTTTACGTTCTACATCTCGGTGGTGAGCTTCATCGTGCTCACACTGGGCTGTGATGGGGTGATCGGCGGCGGGACGACGGTGACGTACTTCACGGCGCTGAACCCGTTCCTCTCGGTGCGGGCGCTGCTAGATTCGACGGGCTACGCGTCGATGCCGGTCGAGCAGGCGGCCGGATGGGATCGGTGGTTTTTGGTCGCGCCGGTGCAGACGTTCTGTGCGCTGTCGGGGATTGTCAGTGTTCTGTTGATCGGCGCGAGCATCATCACCGTTCGCATCGGCGGGATCGCGGGCGTGGGTGGGCTTGGTGGGTCCGGCGGTCGCGGGAGCAATGCCGATGGCAGCGCTCGGGCGCCGTGGTATCGGAGGCTGCTCGGGTTCGCCGCGGCGGGGGCGCAGACTCGGGCGGCGCGCCACGTGTGGACGAACCCGATCTCGTGGCGCGAGGCGGCATCGCGGAACGCGACGTTCGGGCGGACCGCGTCGCGCTGGGGGTTCCTGATCGCGGGCGTTGGTTTCGGGGCGGCGCTGGTGATGTTGCTGCACCTCGGGCGGTTGTCGCCGGGCACGTTCCGGACGGTGATGCTGTTCACGGTGGTGGGGGAGCTTGCGGTGATCACGCTGGTGGCGATCAACATGGCGGCGACGAGTGTGAGCCGCGAGCGTGAGGATGGCACGCTGGATTTGCTGCTGACGACGCCGATCACGCCGAGCCAGTATCTGACGGGCAAGCTGCGAGGGATGGTGTATTACCTGTTGCCGATGCTGGCGGTGCCGCTGGTGACGCTGGGGCTTGCGGGCGTGTATTCGTTCATCGGTGAGATTGGCGGGCTGGGGGATCCGAACCCGATCGGCGTGACGTACACGATGTCCGCGTCTCGCGGGTGGGGCGGCGGCGGCGCGGCGGTCGCTGCGACGAGCGTTGCGCCATTGGTGCTGGCCGAGGCGTTCATCGTCGCGACGCTGGTGACGCTGCCGTTCATGGCGCTGTGCGTCATGGTGGGGATGTACATGAGCCTGCGGAGCAAGGGGACGCTCGGGGCGGTCGTGTGGTCGGTGGGCGTGATGTCGGTGGTCGCGGGCTTCGTTGGCCTGTGCGCGTGGAACGCGGCGTACTCGGTCAACGTGCTTGGAAGCGTGCTGGGCGCGCTGAGCCCGGCATCAACCGCCTACGCGCTGATCTACCCGGAGCTGGCGATGTTCGGAACCGCCGGGACCGAAGGATCGGGCATGAGCGCCGCCCGCACGGGGCTGTTCATCGGCGCGCTGCTCTCGGCGACGGCCCACATCGCGGTCGTCTACGGCATGCGCTCGGCGATGACGCGGAACTTCGATATGACGGTGCGAAAGCTGGCGGGGATGAAGTAGGGGGACGTCGGCAATCGGGATTCGGCAATCGGCAATCGTGGAAAGCCAAAACGAAACGACCCCGGCACCTCTTGCGCCGGGGTCTTGGCATTCTGGCTTTCACGATTGCCGATTGCCGGTTGCCGGTTGCCGTTCCTTACTTCTCACGACTGGCCGCGAGCCACTGGGCGCGTTGTTCGGGCGTGAGCAGGGCGAAGATCTTGCGGGTGGTTTCGGCGCGAGTTTCGGCGGAGGGCTCGGCGCCGGGGTTGTTTGCGCCGCTGGCGCGGAGGATCTCGCGGATCTTTTCTTCGAGTTCGGGCGATGCGCTGATGGCCTTCATGAACGCCGCGGACTGATTGGTTCGATCTTGGACCGTGGCCTTGAGCGAGCCGCCCAACTCGCGCATTGTCAGCATGGTTTCGCGGCGGCGCGCATCGAGCGCCGGCGGGGTGGCGCCTTGGGGCGCGGCGCGGCGGCGTGGGCGAGCGTCCGGTGCTGGTGCCGCGGGGTCCATGTCACGCATCGAGTCTTCACCGGCGGCTGCGCCGGGCGTCTTGGGCGGCGTGCGATCCGCGGCCTCGGCCTTGGCGTACTCGGCGAGCACGTCATTGAAGATGTCTTTGTTCTCGGTTGAGAGCGCGGCGGTCAGCTTCTCGCTCAGTGGCGGGTCAAAGAGATCCGGCTCGGCCTGGCGAAGTTCGCGGATCTTGCCCATCGCCTTGACGCGATCGCCGCTCTGGCTATCGCCTTGGATGTCAAGGAAGATCGTGTAATGCTTCTTGAGGACATGGTCGATGCGCGCGGCTCGCTCGGTGCGGAGCGTGTCGATCGCGGATTTCTCAGCGGGCGAGAGCTTCAGCAGATCGAGGGCGACGTACTCGGGGCGGGCGTCCAGCGGCTGCAGCTTGCCGGCGAAGTCGCGCTTGACGAGGGTGGGCTTCTCGGGGGTGGTTGTGGCGGGCTTGACGTTGGGGCCGCCCATCGGGTTCGCGGGCTCGACGGCGATCGCGGGCGCTACGGCCGGCACTGCGGGCGCGGGATCAGCCGCGACCGCGAACGATGAGAAGAGGCTGCCGGCAAGTGCGAGGATGACGAGTGTTCGCGTGGGCATGTTCGGCTCCTGACGACGCGGGTGGACGGTCGTGTGCGGAGCCGAACGCCGAAGGGCGGGGGCATATTGCGGCCAATTCCAGCGCGAATCGCTGCGGGCACCGGGCCGCGAACTTGCACGCGGTTTGGGCGGAGTCTGGTCGGGTGGTCAGAAGACCGAGCGGAAGCCCAGGGCGCGCCGAAGGTCGGCAATCTGGCCGGTGTGGAAGCCGTTATGGAAGATCATGCGGCTGACGAGTTGCCAGAGGGGCATCTGCGGGCCGGAGCCCCAGGTCACGAGCTGGTCGAGGGTGGCGTCGTCGGCGGAGCGGATGCAGCTTGCGAGGCGATCGTTGGCGCGGTTGTAGATTTCGGTGCAGCGGGCGAGTGTGGGGAAGCGGTCGTGGCGTTCTTCGGGGCGGCTGCCGAAGGCGACGGCCTCGCGATCAAAGACGCCGCGATCGCGCGAGCCGCCGGTGCCGTCGCCGGTGATGAAATCAGACGCGGGCAGCTCGGCCTGATCGAGCATGGCGGCAACGCGGTGCATGGTCAGGGCGCAGTGGCCCAGGATCCACGCGAGGTGGTTCGGCAAGTCGGGCGTCTGGCGGACGTGCGTGACGTCGTTGAAGCCCGCGAGGTAGCGCGCGGTGAGGGCTTTGGTTGATGCGACGGCGTCGGCGAGGATCACGGCGCGTGGCGATGGGGCGGTGCTCATGGCCAAGCGTAGACGGAGCGCACCGCGTGCTGTGGGGGCGTGGTGGTCGAGAGCTTCATGTTGCGCCGCGGTTGAGAGGAGTGCGGCGGCGGCGGCGAGTGGGTTGGGTCGCCGGTTTGCGGCTGGACGGGCCGTGCTTCGGGGAGATTAAGCTGTTCCAGCCCCGGCGCGGGGCTGACGGTTTGGGCGTTGACGCGATTGAGCTCGGCGATGCTGGAGTTCTGCGCAGCTTGCGATGGATCGGATGCCGGCGTGGAGGGTGCTGCGGCGCGCGGCGGCTCGTGGTGGTGGTGTGGGGCGGAGTTTCTGGCGTTGATCGCGAGCACGGCGCTGATGATGGTGGCGCCGAGGATCAGGCAGGCCGCGATGGCCAGGCCCTTTCCGGCGAGCGCCGCGCGCCGGCGCACGCGCGCGTTGCGGAGCTCGACGAACAGCTCATCGTCCATCGGCATCTCGGTGCTGGCGGCGCGGGCGCGCCGGCCGAGGTCGGCGAGTTCGTGAGTCAGGATCTGGAGAGGGTCTTCACGCATGGCGGGTTCCTCCACGGGCCGGAGGCGGGGTCGCGGGTCGATCGACGAACGGGAGGGTGATCGGCAGTGGCGGCGCGGCAGAATGCACATCGCCGGCGGTCATGAGCTTGCGGAGGGCCAGCAGCGCGGACTGATACCGTGACGCGCCGGTGGTGCGGGGCTCGTCGAGCGCGATCGCGATCTGATCGAACGTGAGGCCCGCGACGTGCCGGAGCAAGAGCACCTCGCGATGGTCGTCGCTGAGCCGGTTGATCCAGATCGCCAGCTCGCCGAGGGCGACGTGGGGCTGGGTGTTTGGCGTCGCTTCGATTCGCTCGCGAGCCGCAGCGACTTGGCGGCGGCGGAGACGGCCCTCGCCGCGATTGAGGTTGTAGAGCTCGTTCCGGGCCATGCGCAGGAGCCAG
>JAIEQQ010000420.1 GCA_019747615.1 Phycisphaerales bacterium | reverse complement strand
CGAGTTCGCGAAGCTCGACCTCCGGGTTGCTCGCATCACGCACGCCGAGGCGCATCCCAAAGCCGATCGGCTCTGGAAGCTTCAACTCGACGATGGCAGCGGCACCCCCCGCCAAATCTGTGCCGGAATCAAGGATCACTACACCGTTGAGCAGTTGATGGGACGGTTGATCGTCATCGTCGCCAACCTCGCTCCGCGCGTGATTCGCGGCGAGGAATCGCGCGGCATGTTGCTGGCCGCCAGCGATGTGCCCAAGGACGCCGCGACGGCTGACCCGAACGTCATCCGCAAGGTGATCGTGCTGAAGCCCGATGGCGAAATCGCCCCTGGCTCGATCGTCTCATAACCACGCGAGCACTCACGCCGCGATTCCCTCAATCGATCGACCCTCAACACCGCTGGCAACGCGCGCGCCGCCAGTTCGCGGAGATTCCGTGCGCAGATCACCGAGGAGGTCGTGGCCCGCCCGGCCCTTCGCCACCAGGACCACCGGGACCACCCGGCGGGCGCGGCGGGTTCACGCTGTTGCGGATGATGGTGTTCGTCTGCTCACTGACCATCGCCTCGCGCTTGCTGGTCTTGCTCGCCTTGTCCTGACGCAAGCGTTCCAGACGTTTTTCAAGTTCCACAATCTGGCGGTTATCAAGCTCGGCCTTGACATCGAACTGACTGCCGACCGCTTCGCGAAGCTGAGACTTCAGCGCGGTCAGCGCAGCTTCATCGGCCTTGGCCCGCACCGCGTCGGCGTACTCGCGCCGCAGACGCAGGACATCAAAGAGCCCGCGGATCTCGCGCTGGCGGAGTTGGAAGGTCTCGGGATCGCGTTGTTCCAGTTCGCGCATGCCGCGCATGCGCTCGGCGAGCATGTCGATGACGCGATCGGCCGACTCAGCGGACTTCTCTCGCATGGCCTTGATCTGGCGAGCGACCTCCGGGCTGTGCTTCTCGATGTCCTGCATGATGCGAGCGCGGTCCTCAGCGTTCAGCACGCGCCCCGGACCCGGACGATCCCCTCTTCCGCCCCCGCCAGGCCCACCTCCGCCAGGACCGCCCGGCCCGCCAGGACCGACGCCCGGCTCGGGGCGTTCGTTGCCGCCCGCCCCCGGCCCATCGTCCATCTCCGGCCCGCCGCGACGCCCGGGGCCGCCGCCGTAGCCGATGCCAAACCCAACGCGCCGCAGCGCGTCCATCAGCGACGCGTTGTTCTCTGAACGGTGCGCCATGAGCTCGCTGCGAACGTCTTCCATCGAGCGACCAGCGTCCAGGTCATCCACCGCTTTCTGAAGTCGCGGCGTGGACTCTCGCATGTGATCGAGAATCGTCTTCAGCGCATCGCGGAATGTGCGCGGGTCCGTCGCCATCGCGCGCGGGCCAGGGCCTTGCCCGTCGCGACCGAGCCGCCTCCCACCCCCCGGCGGCCCGCGATCCGGGCCGTTGCCCGGCAACGCGTCGTCCGGCTCGTTACCCATCGGTCCTGGTTCGTGTGCCGGCGCATCCGGTGGCGCCTCAGGCGAAGGCGAAGGCTGAGCATGAGCGAACGCCAGCGGGAACGCAGCCAGCGCCAGCGAGAGCACGAGTGAGCGGGGGGTGTGAATGGTCATGAGAGCTCCCCAGGATCGGGCGACGAGGCATGGACAAGACGGGGCACGACGCGAGTCGTCCGCGAGGATCGGTTAGAGAGAACTGGTGTCCGTATTCTCCGGCAGAGTGAGCCAATCAGAACCGATCGACTTGCTCGCGGCGTCCGCGTCATTGTTCAGCGCTGTCAACTCGGTCGACGACGAATCCAGCAAGGCGAGCGTGCTCAGGATTGAGTCCGCCTCCTGCGTCGGATCGAACTGCGCCACCGTCGGGCCGGGCTGAGCAACACGCGACGACGACGTGAAGTACGCAACGCTCAGCACGCCAGCGGTCATCACCAGCAGCACCGCCGCGGCCATGCGCATCGGGGCCGTGATGCGCCGGAACTGGTGCACGCTGACGCGATGCTCGTGCGATGTCAGCCGCAGCGATGGCGTTCGCGACGCGATCGCAGCGTCCCGGGCCGCCATGGCGATCCGATCCATCGCCGGGCCCGAGAGCTGCCGCATCGCCGAAGCGTCGCGCCCCAGCAGCGCCGCGATATCCGCAACGTCCGCGGGGGTCTGATCGGGCGAGGCGTGCGAGGAGATGTTGGGGTCAGTGGTCATGGGAGGTCTCCATCATCGGTCGTCGTCGCGAGCATGAGGTCTTTGAGCTTTCGAAGGGCACGATGGTGGCGAGCCAGCAGCGTACCGAGGGGTTCTTCAAGTGTGTCGGCCATCTGGGCAAACGAGAGTCCCGCGTGGTGGCGAAGCTCGATCACTTCGCGGTCTGAGTCTGAGAGTTGCCCCATGGCGAGTCGAAGAGCGGTGAGGTCGGTGGGCGTTGCGGATTCCTTCGTGCGACTGTGGTCAGATGCTTCATTCAACAGATCGGGGTCGGTCGCGACGGCGTGTCGTTTCAATCGTCGGACTTCGTCGCGCACGCGGTTCATCGCGATGCGGAAGAGCCAGGATTCGAATCGCCCCTGCTCGGAGTACCCGCCGCCGGCGGATGTGGACTCTGAGTTGAGTTTGGTGGCGATGGTGACAAAGACGGACTGCGTGATCTCCTCTGCGAGGTCGGGCCTTGAGACACGAGAGCGAACGAGCGCAAACACACGCCCGGAATACAAGCCAATCAGGTCGCGCCAGGCCTGACCATCGCCCAGCGCCGCGGCGCGCAGCAACGCCGGAAGGTCGTAGGCCGCGACACCGGGCTCAGCGTCGGTCGCCGGGATGGGTGTGCTGCGGGCTGCGGTCATCGGCATTGACGCTCGGAAGGAAGAACGCGGGAGGAGTAAGTCTATTGCACCGAACGAACCCCGATGAGCAGACTTTCGTGCTCAAGGCCCCGCTGAGGCGGTCTGCCCGTATCCGCCATCACCACGACCCCTGCCCGAGAACCCCCGCACACTCCACGCGCTCCCACCCACTCGCCCCCGCTACGTTGTACCCATGAGCACCGTCATCTACAGCGTGACCGCGGCCTTCGCCTCGCCCGAGACGTGCGATCGGTACATCGATTGGCTGATGGGTGGCCACTGCCGCGCCGTGATCGAGGGGGGCGCACTGCGGGCGGACATCGCCCGGCTCGACTCCGACCCAATCTCAGCCGCCACCACTGCGAGGCACCGGGTCCAGGTGCGGTATGTGTTCGCAAGCCGGCAGACGCACGACCGCTACGTCCGAGAGGTCGCGCCCGCGCTCCGAGCCGAGGGCGTGGCGCTCTGGGGAACGCTGGCGACCTTCGAGCGCACGGTCGGCGACGTCATCGGCACCATCGAGTGATGATGGCACACGATCGCGCCAAATGCCCGCGGCCAACTTGCCCGAGCTCGGGGGCGGTCGCCCTGCGAATGACGATATAGTTTCCTGCCCCTTCCACGCACTCGGAGATCGCATGACGACTTTCGCCACCGGAACCACCGCCGCCAAGACGACCGGCCACACCCTCGCCCAAGAGTTGCACGCCAGCCCCGCGCTGAACAGCGCCATCGCGACCATCGTCAGCGAAGTGCGCAGCAAAGGCGCCAAGCTCACCGGCCCGCGCGGACCGATCAGCCCCGAGCTCAAAGAGTCCTTCGATTCGCTGATGAAGCGCGCAGCAGAGGTGCGCGGCCGCGGCCTGCTCTACCCATACCTCGGCTCGGGCCTCGGCAACGGCGCCCTCGTCGAGCTCGTCGATGGCTCCGTCAAGTGGGACATGATCGGCGGCATCGGCGTTCACTTTTTCGGCCACTCTGACCCCGGCATGATCGAGGCCGGCGTCCGCGGCGCGCTCAACGACACCGTCAACCACGGCAACCTCCAAGCCAACTGGGATGTCTACGAGTTCGGCGAAACGCTCCTGAAGCTCGCGCAGAAGAACAGCAAGCTCGCCCACGTCTACCCCAGCACCAGCGGCGCGATGGCCAACGAGAACGCCGTCAAGGTCTGCTATCAGAAGCACGCGCCAGCCAGCCGCGTCATCGCGTTCAAGGACTGCTTCATGGGCCGCAGCGTGACCATGAGCCAGATCGGCGACGCCGCGGCCAACCGCGTGGGCATCCCGCTCAGCACGCAGGTGGACTACATGCCGTTCTACGACCCGCTGATGGCCCAGCGCATGGGCCAGACGCGGTTCATCGATATGTGCGTCTCGCACCTGAACCAGTACATCGAGCGATACCCCAAGCAGCACGCCTGCTTCATCTTCGAGCTCATGCAGGGCGAGGGCGGCTTCAACGTCGGCACACGCGACTACTTCAAGGCCCTGATGGACGTCTGCAAGGCCAACAACATCGCGGTCTGGGACGACGAGATCCAGACCTTCGGGCGCTCGCCGCAGATGTTCGCCTACGAGTACTTTGACCTGGGCGACTATGTGGACGTTTTCTGCGTCGGCAAGATGACGCAGGTCTGCGCCACGATGTTCACGCGCGATTACAACCCCGGCCCCGGCCTGCTCAGCGGCACCTTCGTCAGTGGCGGCACCCAGTTCGCCACCGGCACGCAGGTCCTCAACCGTCTCGCCGACCCGGCCAACGGCTACTACGGCCCCGACGGCAAGTTTGCACGCCAGCACAAGGCCTTCAGCGAGCACGCCCGAGCGCTCATCGCCAAGCACCCCGAGTGGTTCCCCACTGCGGGCAAGTACGGCGAGCTCGGCGATCTGGTCGGCGGCGTCGGCGGCATGATGCGATTCACGCCCTTCGGCGGCGATAAGGACAAGGTCAACAAGGCCTGCAAGACGCTGTTCGACGAGGGCGTCATCGTCTTCTACTGCGGCCATGGCCCGTACCACGTCCGCATGCTCCCGCCGCTGCCGGTCTTCGATGAGAAGGACTGGGGCCGCGTGTTTGAGTGTGTGGAGCGCGGGCTGGCGAAGGTCTGAGCGCGACCGGCCCTCTGTGCTGAGTGCGCCCGAACTTACTCAATCGACAGCCGAAGCTGCAAGCTCCGCTGCGGGGGAATTTTGCTGCGATCAAGCTCCTTGTCTTGGGCGTCAAGCAGGGCACGCACACGGTCAGCGTTCGCCATTTCGATGTCGCTTCGTACCACTGAGAGACCGAACAAAAACGATCCCATTTCGTGGTAGTACGTGGCGTCAGCAATTGCCGCTTCGACATCATAGTCGAAGATCTTGCTACGCTGTTTCTTGACGATGATCTCACGGAACTTTGCCCGGCGGGTGTGGATCGCCGTATAGACATTCTCCGTCACGAGGTTTCTGAAGTACTGTTCGTTGGACAGCGCTCGCACCGAGTTTGTCGTGGCGGCGCCAGCGGCGAGCGGTGCAGCAATCGGCGGGGCCACGACCGCGGCGGTGCCAGCGAGGCCCGTGGTGATCGAGCCCAGTACAAAGTTCGATGTTCCCTCAGTCGCACGGACTGCTGTGAGATGAATCAGTACCATCTCGTCGGAAGCCCGCAACATCGCGTTTTGAAGCATGTTTCTAGCTGCTGTGCGTTTTTCAGAATGCGCGGTTGCCGAGTTATCCTCGGTAACTCCAGCGGCAATCTCGTAGAATGTCCATCGCTGCGCCGCGTCGTCCGAGCCGCGGTTCACCAGCCCTCGGCTGTCGACGAGGTGCGGGGCATACGTGTATGGGTTCATGAACACTCGATAATTGTCCGCGTTCGTCTTGAGCGGTGAATCTGGAGTGCGTCTGATGGATGCCCAAGGCTCACTCGTGTCAATGATCGATTGAACGCGGTAGCTCTCTGCGCAGCCGCCCAGAAGAGCAGCCAGCCAACAAAGCACGTAGACGAGGTGAAAACGCATCAAAGTGGATCCTTGTCTCTGCAGCATTGCACAGCCCATCCCTTCGCACTTGCAACGTAGTGCTGCGTGCCGCCTCAGCATCGCACCACATTTGGTTTCTTGACCAGTATCGCGCGTAGCGTACCAATGTTGTCAAGACAATCGCAAGTGTTCGGCCACCGCCGCGCAAGCGTTTCAAACTCCGTCTCGGTCCCTCGACGTGGCACTTGCCGACAGGTGCCGCGGATACCCTCTCCTCGTGAAATATGCCATCATCATCGCGGACGGCGCGGGAGATCTGCCCTTGCCCGAACTCGGCGGGCGGACGCCGCTGCAAGCGGCGCGCACCCCGCACATGGACGCGGTTGCCCGCGCCGGGCGATTGCTTACCGCCAAGACCACGCCGCCGGGCTTTGGCGCGGGGTCCGATGTCTGCACGATGGACCTGCTCGGTTATGACCCGCGCGTCTATCACACCGGGCGAGCGCCGCTGGAAGCCGCGGCGGTCAACATGGCCGTCGGCGATCAAGATTGGATCTTCCGCGTCAACCTCGTCACCGTCAGCGCTGACAAGGCCGCCGGTGGGGGGGGCGGTAAGATGCTCGATCACTCCGCAGGCGCGATCAGCGATGCCGAGGCGCAGACGTTGTTCGCCGATCTGCTCACGCACTGGCGAACAGTTGAGCCCGCGCTCGCTTCAAAGCTCAACCTCAAGCACGGCGTCTCCTACCGCTCCAGCATGACCGACGGCTCGGGCCGCACGTACGTCAACGTGCAAACCACGCCGCCGCACGAAGTGCCCGGCGAGGAGTGGGGCGTGCATCTGCCAAAGAGCAAGCTCACGGGCAGCGGCGCGGCCGCTGCTTCCGGTACGGCGGGCGGCGCGACGAGTGCGACCGCCGACACCGCTCGGGCTGAAGAAGCCGCCGCGGCTCTGCGGGCGCTGATCGAATCCTCCGCATCCATACTCCAGTCGCACCCGATCAACCTCGCTCGCGTGCGCGCCGGCAAGCGGCCCGGCAACCTCGCGTGGATCTGGGGCCAGGGCACCAAGCCCGCGATGCCCAACTTCCAGCAGCGCTTCGGCGTGCGGGGCGGCATGATCACCGCGGTCGATCTGCTCGCGGGCATCGCGCGCCTTATCGGTTGGGAACGCCTCGATGTCCCCGGCGTCACGAGCTATCACGACACCGATTACGCCGCCCAGGGCGAGCACACCGTCCGGGGCCTCGATCGGCTGGACCTGATCTGCTGCCACGTCGAGAGCCCCGACGAGAGCAGCCATCAGGGCGATTGGAAGACCAAGGTCGCCGCGATCGAGGCGATCGATGAGCACGTGGTGCGCCCGGTGCTCGCGAAGCTTCAGCAGTTCGATCGCTGGCGCGTGATGATCCTGCCCGACCACTACACGCTCGTGAGCACGCGCAAGCACGACACCACGCCGGTGCCGGTGCTGATCGCCGGTGGCAGCACGG
>JAIEQQ010000302.1 GCA_019747615.1 Phycisphaerales bacterium | reverse complement strand
GCGGCGCGGAGGAGCGTTTCCATCGTCTCGGTGTTGCCGACCGACCGCGACTTGAGGTGCGCCGAGAGCGAGATCAGATCGCCGCTGACGCCAATGAGGTCGAGGTACACGCCGGGGGGCAAGGTCTTGCCGACGGCGGCGGTCAGCGTGCTCTGCGCCACCGTGGCTGCGCGGAGCATGCACTGCAGCATCTCATCGGGCTTGTCAGAAGCGCCGATCAGACGCGACTGAGCCTGCACGACTTTGCTCAGCTCGGTGATCGCAAGGTCGCGAGCGCCGACGATACCCACCTCGGTGTTCGCGGCGCAGGATTCGATCGCCAGGATCACTCCGTCGAGGATCCGCGGATCCGCCGTGGTGGTGCCGATGTTCCGCAGCTCGATGAGCATCTGCCCAACGTTCGTGGCGGTGATCGCCGGCGCCGTCTTCGCGGCGTCGAACGTCGCGCGATAGCCATACAGCGCCGCGTACTGCACGCCGGGGCGCTTGTCCTTCAGTGCCTTGGTCATCGTCGGCACCAGCGACGCGTGCCCGATCTCGCCGGCGATGCGCAGGGCGTTGACCGCGACGATCTCTCGCTTGTCGTCGGCCAGCGTGCTCAGCGTCGCGGCGAGGTTTTCCTGCATCTCCTTGCGGAAGCTGACCGAGATGGTCACTCCCTGCCCGGCACGCAGGGGCTGGAGAATGGCCTCTCGCGCCGCCTTGATGTCGCGCGGGTCTTCGACGCTGAGGCGCGGCGTATGGACCGCCAGCCACTGGCTGATCTGGGTCTTGTCGGTGGCGGAGAGCTCGGACTTCTGAGCCGCGCCCTGGGGGAACGTCTGCCCGAGCGAGATCGCCGGGGCGCCGAGGCAGAGAGCCAGGGCCAAAAGCGAGGATGAGAGGAATCGGTGGTTCATGGTGTCGTGTCTGTGTTGATGGAAAGACCTGCGGCGAGGCGCGAGCGGGCGGGAGCCAAAGGCCCACGGTCCCGCGACGCCCGGGGTTACTTGTTGGGATCGGGCATGCCCATGCCGCCCTGCATTTTCATCATGATCGGGGCCATCTTCATCGTGAGGGACTGCTGGAGCTGTTCATCCGAAGTGATCTTGCCAGCGTTGACGTCGGCGGCGAGGTCGCTAAACACCTTGCCCATGGCCGAGAACATCGGCAGCATCGCGGCCATCTGGGGGTTCGCAAGCTCGGCGGGGAACTCCGCCAACCACTGCCCGCCTTCGAGCACCCAGGTCGTCATCGCTGAGACGCCGAGCTTCGCCTCCTTAGCGGTCGCAACGACACGATCGGGCGCCGCAACGGTGTACGTGAACTCTTCAGATGACGGGGCCTCGTTCATCGCGTTCATCGCGCCGAGCATCGCGCCCTGCGGGCCCATCGCGTCGGCGAGCGGCTTGCCAAGCTTCGCCTGCACCGCGTCATCAAGTTCCTTCACGCCCTTGCCCAATGCGGCGGTGTTTCGCAGCAGTGCCTTCTGCGAGTCCGTCGCCTTGAAGAACGAGATCATCTTGTCGATGTCCATGGCCTTCATCGCGGTCGCCGCTTCGTCAACACGCGCCTTGACCGCGTTGACAATCGTCGCGTTCGCATCGCCGCTGGTCGCTGCGACGCCGGGCTCGACCGCTGTGGGCATCGGGGCGCGATCGTTGCTGAGGGCGGTGAGAGAGGCCGCGAGCTTTTCGAAGGTCTTCTTGGTGGATTCCGGGAGCGAGCCGCCGACGCCATCGAAGGCTTCTTTGACTTCCTTGTACGAGGCGCGTGCCGCTTCGATCGCCGCCGTCGCGTCGGCGTTGGCCTTCGTCGCTCGGGCGGCAAGGCCGGCCTGATCCGGCAGCGCGGGCGTGGCCGCCGCGGCTCCCGCCAGCAGACGGGCCAACGACAGCTCGCCCTGAGCGCGGGTCATCATCACGCTCGCGAGATTCAACTGGTAGCTCGCCGAGGCGACGCGATCGGTGCCGCCGGCCTTCTTCGAGGCCGCGAGGGCTTCCTTGGCGTACTTCTCGGCGTTCGAGAGCGCCTTGTCCAGATCGCCGGCTCGGAACGTCGTGAGGGCGTCGATCGCGCTGTTGATGTCCGTGGCCAGACGCTGCGCGTCGCCCTTGGTCTCCGTCGCGCGGGCCCGCGTCTGCTCAGACCTCGCACGCAGCGACGTCGCTGAGTCGTCCACGAGCTTGATCGTCCGCTCCAGGGAGCCGATCGTCCGATCCAGGTCCGCCACTTGGCTCTGCTGCGCCGTCGCGCTCACCGTGATCTCAGCGCTCTTGCGCTCCGCGGCGTCGGCCTGACGAGACACCTCGGCCGCCTGCTGCACAATCGTGAGACCCTCAGTCGCGCTCACGCCCGACAAGCGGGCCTGCATCTCCGTGGCCTGCTTGCGAAGGCTCTTGGCACTCTCCATCGCGCCGGCGGCCTCGCTGGTGAGCTTGTCGGCCACGGCTTTGACCGCGGCTCGGCTCTTCCGCGTCGTCTCAAGCTCCGCCTCGCGCGCACGCTTCTGATCAGCAAGCTTCGTGATCTCGCCCGAGAGATCCACCTTGCCCGACGCCTCGCTCGCGGCGGCCTGCTGCGTGTACAACTGCAAGAACCGCGACGCGTTCACCACCTGAGCGGCGGCTTCGTTCTCCAGCGCCGCCGCCTTGCCCAGCTCGATCTCGCTCATCTGCGAGGCGACCTCGGCCAGCATCTGGTTCAGCGGCCCAGCGGTGCCGGGGGCCGTCGAGTCTTTGTGCGCCGCCAGCGTCTGGCGGGCGGCTTCGAGCGTCTTCAACCGAACCGCGGGCAGGACCGACTGGCGACCGCCGCCGGCCGACAGCGATTGGAGCTTCATCGCCGCTTGCTCGATCGCCACCTGCTCGGGGCTGCGGCGGTCGCAGCCGCTCAGGGCACCGCACAGCAGGAGGAGGGCAGCCGCGGTAACGGCTCGCGAGGGCCGGTTGAGATTCGCAGTGGTTCGCATCAGCATGGAGATCCTCGTGAACGGTCGGAACAGTGGCCCATCAGGTCAGGGCGAACGCGGAAGCGTGGGGTCGGACGACCCCGGGGGGCCGGGGGCCGGGGGGGGGGCGGGAGGGGGCGGAGGCAGGTGCGGGAAACGCGGGAGGAGGTTCGGGGAAACACAAGTCGGTCGACGCGGGGGGTGGGAGTTTAGCGGTTCTCGGGCCGGCGTGATGCCCCGGCTCGCTCGTCCACAATCTTTGTCCGTCCGGCGGCTCGATCGGGTGGCTCCCACGGCTCGGCCAACCGACCCACCCACCCCCCGCCGCCCCCCACCACTCCGTCGCCCGACCGACCACCAACAGCCACCAACATCTCCGAACCCACCCCCGCTGCGGTTGCGTCCGGGGGCCGGGGGGCGTCGCCCCTCGATCTGGCGCCCGATGCGGATTACCGATGCCGCCGCGAGACCCGGGACAAAGTCACTTCGGATCGACCTTCGGCGCGGTCTTGGCCTGGTTGGCCTCGGGAACAAACGGGCGGACGGGCGTGTAGCCGACGGAGTATTGAGCCCGGGGCTGGTAGAGCGAGGAGACCCACGCCGCGATCCGCGCGACCCGCGGGTCGCTCCGGCCGCGGATGAACGGCCGCCACTGATCGGCGCCGGTCTCCGGATGCGGCGCCGGCGGGTGCGGTCGGGCGCTCTGATCCCTGGGCAGGGCCAGTTCGATCAGGGCCGAATGCTCGGGCTTCTGAAAGTTCAACAGCGCCGAGCCGTCGGACATGCGAAACTCGTTGATGATCAGGCAGTTGGTCAGTGCGCCGATCTCGCTGGTCGGGCGGCGCGTCGCCAGGACGAGGCGGCCGCCGGCGTATGAGCCGTGGCAGCCGCTGGTGGCGCAACCACTCAAGAGCAGGCCCTGCTGAATTTCCTCGCGAAACTTCTGGAGCGGTTGGGGCGTGCTGAGCACGCGGATCTGCGAGTAGTAGTCTCTGGCCCGAAGCCGGAACATCAGGTCCACCAGCCCCAGCGAGCCCTCGGCGATGAGCGCATCGCGCCCCTCTTTGGTCGTGGGCACGAGGGGATCGCCGGCGAACTTCTGCATGAGCTCTTCACCAACCTGCCGCGGCACCGCCACCGCCGGACGCTGGTCCAAATCCAACTCGAAGACTTTCAGAAGATTCGCCTGCTCGGGCGTCAGCAAAGGTGCCCCCCCACCCCCACCGCTGTCGCGATCGGTGCTCGGCGATGCACCGGGCTGGAGTCGGCCATCGGCCTGCGCCGCCGCGGCTTCTTCTTCAGACTCTCGCAAAGCCACGAGTGTGAGCACGCGATCGAGCTTGAGCTTGGCACCCTCGTTGTTCGGCTGGCGCGCGATAAGCGCCTCGAGCTCCTTGACACTTTCGGCCAGCTTGTCGCGGGCGATCAGGAAGTCCACAAGGAGCAGCAGTTGCTCGCTGTTGTGGTCATCAATGCTGGCGCGAAGGGCCTTGTACCGCTCCAGCACCGGCTCGAGCATTCGCACGCGCTCGACCTTGGGGGTGGCGAATGTCGTGTCTAGGCCGCCGATGTTCAGCACGACGGACTTGTCGTTCTGCGAGACCAGCACGCCGCTGAACGTGCGGCCATCGCGCAGGATGACGACGGCCTCGCGGGGCTCGGCCCGCTCGGCTGATGTCGCTGGCGGGCTCGCAGCAGGCACCGCAGCCGGGCTAGCTGCCGGCGCCGCAGCCGGTGTTGCCGCCGGCGCAGGGGTGGGCTGCGCGAACGAAGCGCTCGAAGCGAGCGCCGAGATCAGCGTAAGTGCTTGGGCGAGCGAGACTTGGCGCTGGCAGGTCGCGGGCATGAGCAATCATTGACCGCGTGCCGGGGGCGCGACGAGCGAAGCCGAAATTGACGCACGCCCGAAGAAGGCTCCGGGCGTACGAACAGATGACGATCAACTTGCCGAACCGGAGCCGCTCGCTCGAACGTGCAGCGCGACGCGAGCGCTGCGCGACCTGCCGTTCACCGGGCCCCAAGCGGAGCCGCGCGCCGGGCGTTACGCCGCGCGCTTGGCGAGCGTCTCGGTAATGCGCTGTCCCAGCAGATCGGGCGTGAAGGGCTTGACGACGTAGTTCTGCACGCCGGCCTTGATCGCATCGATCACGCGAGCCTTTTCGCTCTCGGTAGTGACCATGATCATGGGCGTGGTCTTGTTGGACTTGCGGAACTCTTTGACGAACGTGAGCCCGTCCATGTTGGGCATGTTCCAGTCCACGAGGATGAGCTCGGGCTGGAAGGTGCCAACCTTGTTCAGGGCGTCCAGCCCGTCGCAGGCTTCCTCGACCTGCGTGTGGCCGAGCTGGCCGAGCACGGAGCGCTGAATATTGCGCATGGTCTTCGAGTCGTCGATCAGAAGGATTCTCATGTGTGGACCTCGTGAGTTGCAAAGCGTGGGGACAAGTTCGGGGCTCTTCGGCGAGTCCGCGGGCGAGGGTCGATCAGGCTTCGGCCGATGCGGTGGCTTGGGAGGCGTTGGCGGGCTCGGACTGTGCGATGGCAATCTCCAGCACCAAGTTGCCGCAATCGGTGATAGCGGGGATCTCGATGCAGGGGATGTCCTTCGGGCGTGAGATGACATGCGCGCCGCCGATGACGACCGAGGGGCACGAGATGTTGACCTTGCGCTTGCCGGCGAACATGCCCTTGGCGTTGCCACTGATCATGTTCGCAAGCTCGCCGATGGCATCGGAGAAATCGGGGTTGTCGGCCTTCATGTCCGAGCCGGTGAAGAGCGAGACGATGCGCTCGGCCGTGGCGATCGGGAAGGAGATGACGACGTTGCCCGTCACATCGCCGGACATGCCGATGATGCCCGAAACGTCGTACGACGGGGCCGGGTTGGCCTTGATCTTCGGATCGCCGATCTGCACCGGGAGCTGCATCATCGTCGAGAAGACGTTCTGCAGCGAGGCGACGAAGGCGGTGATGTATGCCGGATCCATCATGTTGAACTCCTGACGAACGTCCTCATGGCGACGCTGACGTTGAACCTCTGCTCGGTTGCCGGGTTTACGCCCCGGCGGCGGCGATCGCGAACATGCGTTGGACATCGACGATCAGCGACACGCCGCCGTCATCGCGCACAGTTGCGCCCGAGACCGGTCCACCTTTATCGATGAAACGATCGAGCGGCTTGATGACAACTTCCTGCTGGCCGATCAATCGTGTGACGAGCAGGCCGACGCGCTTGTCGCCCGAGGACAGAACGACCGCGAACTGCTCTTCGGCCTGCGTGCCGAGGCCGAACAGCTCCCCCGAAGACAGCAGCGGCAGCACGGTGTCGCGCAGTCGCATCACCGGGCGCTGATTGATCGATGAGCGCGTCCCCTCACCGGGCTTGACGATCTCGATGACGTTGGCCAGCGGGACGGCGTAGATCTCCTGGCCCACGCCGACCATCATCGCGCTGAGGATGGCGACGGTTAGCGGGATCTTGATCCGCATGGTCGTGCCCTGGCCGACGACGCTCTCGATCTCGATGGTGCCCTTGAGCTTCTCGATGTTGGTCTTGACGACATCCATGCCCACGCCGCGCCCGCTCACGTCCGAGAGCTTCTCGGCGGTGCTGAAGCCGGGGGCGAAGATGAGCGCGATCTTCTCACGCTCGCTCATCGCGGCGGCCTGCTGATCGGTGATGATGCCCTTCTCGATGCACTTGCGTGCGATGAACTCGGGGTCGATGCCCTTGCCGTCGTCGATGATCAGGATCTGCACGTGACCGCCGGCGTTGCTGGCAACGAGCCGGATGGTCCCGGCCTCGGACTTGCCAGCCTTGACACGATCGGCGGGGGATTCGACGCCGTGGTCGGCGCTGTTCCGCATGAGATGGACCAGCGGGTCGCCGATCTCCTCGATGACGGACTTGTCCACCTCGGTGGCGGCGCCCTCGATCTCAAGATTGATCTGCTTGTTGAGCTTGCGGGCCAGATCGCGGATGAGCCGCGGGTACTTGCCAAAGACCTTCTCCAGCGGCTGCATGCGGGTCTTCATTACCGCCACCTGCAAGTCGCTGGTGACGCGATCAAGCGAGCCGCTGGTCTCACCGAACTGCTCGCGCACGTCCTGCGGCAGATCGGTGTTTCGTGCCAGCCCGCGCACCAGTGCGCCGACGCGGTTCTTCTGGAGCACCAGCTCGCCCACAAGATTCAGCAGCGTCTCCAATCGCGACACCTCGACTCGGATCGTCTGCTCACCAGCGCCCGCGCCGGCGCCCGCGCCGCCGGACGCGCCCAGCGCCGCCGCTGGCCCCGCGCTGGCCAGCAC
>JAIEQQ010000338.1 GCA_019747615.1 Phycisphaerales bacterium | reverse complement strand
CTCTCATGCCCCCATCTTCGCACGCCGTACCCGTCCGGTTGCGCCTGACAAGGGGTTTTTCAACGGCCTGCTAGTGGTTGCCCGGCGTCGTTGGCGATGTCGCACCACAGCTGAGGATCGAAGTAGCCCCTAAAGAAAGCGTTGTAATCACCCTCGGTTACGCCGTTGTTGGGGATCAGAGGGTTTGGCGGCGTGAGGTAGTTGATGATGGGCTCGCCAGCATCATTGGCAATGTCGCACGGATGGGCGTTTCCGTTGGTGCCTAGCTCACAGTCGCTGAAAGCAAACGCGGTGGACTCGGCGAAGACCGGTCGGCGGAAACACGGTGCCTGGCGGAGCGATCAACACACGCACCCGCCGCTCGTTTCCGGCAACGCATTGGATCGTGATCGGTCCAGCGCTGAACTGAGGAACGCCGCTGCCGGACGCCTCATCGAACAAATGAATGAGTGCCGTTGTATTCTCGGGAACAACGCCAACACTGACCGTGATCGGTTCGCCGCTATCGGCGGTAAACGACAGCTGTTGCGCGCCGTTTAATGAATAAATGACACGGATCTCGTCCGCGCCGTGGGCGGCCACGCCAGCGATAGAAAGTGCGATTATAGCTGTTCGAGATAATGTTGCTATCCTGAAGTTCATCGACTACCTCCTTCGCCTCATTGTTACAACAAGTAAACCCACCAGGGCCATACTGGCCGAGGGACTTGGAATCGCGGACGCGATTCTCAAACCAGAGAATATCCCCGAATAGCTCGGAAAATCGCTTCCTCCGTACTGGATCTCGTCAAGAAACTGCGTTTGCGTCCATGCGCTGCCGTCGAAGATCCGCTGCGTCGGGTTTCCAAAGGTCGTTCGAACTTCTTCCGTCCACTCCCAGGTCCCACCGGCCACGTCCAAAAGGCCCCATGGAGATTGCGTCTGCGGGTACGCGCCGAGCGAGATCGAAAACGGGTCGATCCCGAGTGGATTCAAAGGCCGGCTGTCCTCGTCAAACTCCGCGTTCGCCTGCGCGAACGGATTCGTTGGCGGGCCGTAAAGCAGCGGCGTGTCACTCGCGTTGCTGATGTTCCAGTAGCCACCCTGTCCAGTACCGTGACGATTCGGGTCAAAGTGCGCGGCCTTGAGCCACTCGTTCCACGTCGGAATCCAGTATCTTGCGCCAGCGTCGTGCGTGAACTGATCGGTAAAAATGTTGCCGAAGTACCCAAACGTACTCACGTCATAAGCGCCATTGAGGAACGCGGCGCGATCGGAGCGTTGGTCATTGTGCAGCCAGTTGCAGTACATCGCCGCCATGCGCCAACTGATGTTCCCCACCGGCCGATTCTCCTGCCCCGGCGCGACGACCCACCGTTGACCGGGACCTTGGTAGTTCGGGTCCGACTGGGCGCCCCAGAACCCACCATCCGGCGGCAGCATGTGCGGCAGGCCCTCGCTTTGCGGGCGCGAGTACGCCGCGTTGAAAAACTGGACCCACTGCGCCGTCGTCACCTCAAACCGACCGATGCGGTAGTCGTAGTCAACGCCGCCACGCCCGTTGGCCCGCCCTGTCCCCGACCAACCGGCATTCCCCGCCGCGCCCACCGTCACAAACTCGATCCCATACGACGTGGTGATCCGGTTCTGCACCCCGTTGGCCAGCGCCGCGGCGGTCAGCGGGATCGACGGCGTGCTGGGGGTGATCGCACCCCCACCTTGGCCGTTGGCACCACAAGTGAAGGCAGCGAAGAGGGCAATGCACGCGAGATTGCGGAAGATGGGAGACGCACAGAACATGGCGAAAGCTCCGGTCTCTCTCGCCTCGCAACTCTGAACGAATGTACCGCAAGCCCGCCGCGGCGGATGAGCGAAGTCGATCGAATGGTTGGAACACGCGGAATCTTCACACACGACGCCCGCGACACAGCGGCCACTGACCGCCTTCCGCGCTCGCGCACCGTCCCACCTCCACCGCCGCTCCCACCCCCATCGCATCTCCATCACCCTGACCCCCCGCGTTCCTTGCCTCCGCCCGGGTTATCATTCACACTGTCTCAGGTCTTTCATAAGACTTCCCCGGGAGCCTTCCGCATGCCGCTTTGCCCGAGCCCGCGTTTTTCCTTCGCGCTCCCCTGCCGCGAAATTGTCTCGCGCGGCACAAATCTCGCCCAATCCGCGCGCGCATTCGCGCCGCACGTCATCCTCGCGCTCGCGATCCTGACGTTCCTCCTGGCCCCCCTGCCAACCGCCACCGCCCAGGTCAACGGCTTTGCCCAGCCAGTCGTGGTTGAGCAGCTCACGGTCTCGACGACCGGGGGCAACTGCCGCGTGTTTTTGGCGACGGTGGATCTGCTGGACCCGCGCGTGAGCATTCGGACCACCAGCGCGCTGGCGAATCCGCCCGTCGGCGCCGATAGCACGCTGACCACCGTCCCCGCTTGGCGGACCAGCACCGCGGCTCGCGTCGCCATCAACGCCAACTTCTTCAGCACCCTCAGCGGCGGCAACTCCGACATTCTCGGTCTCAGCGTCAGCAACGGCGTCGTCGTCTCCCCCGCTCGCCTCTTCGGCACCGGCAACCCCGACCCGGCCATCGTCTTCGGCTCTGATCGCATCGCGAAGGTCGATTACATCGCCCCCGGATTCACCACCGGCGTCCACAACGCCGTCGCCGGCATCGGCCCCAGCAACACCGACTCGGTCCCCGGCACGTTCCTGGTCACCGATGGCCAGAACACCGGCGCCACCGCGCGCGTTGATCCGCTCAACCGCAACCCGCGCACGGCCATCGGCGTCAGCCGCGATGGCACGCGGTTGTTTCTCTTCGTTGTTGATGGTCGCCAGGCCTCCAGCGTCGGCATGACGCTCCCGGAAGTCGCCGACTTCCTCATCAAGCGCGGCGTATGGCGGGCCATCAACCTCGACGGCGGCGGATCGTCCTCCTTCGTCGCGCGCCTCGACAACAACACCACGCTGCAGAACACCCCGAGCGATACCGGCAACGTCTTCCGCCCAGTCGCCAACCACATCGGCATCATGGTCAACGGCACACTCGCCGGCGGCACCGAGCGCGTCCGCCGCCCGATCCGCGGCGCGTGGCTCCGCCCGCCCGGCACGCCGGGCCAGACCGGCGACATCGCGCTGCTGGACAGCAAGATGGCCACGCTGGCGGCGAGCGGCATCCGCGATCTGTTCCTCGAATCACTCTTCTGGGGCAAAGAGGTCGGCCAGACCGGCCTGTTCCCGCAGCACACGATCACCAACAACACCGGCGACTACCTCGCGCAGGCGATCCAGCTCGCGAACAAGAATGGCATCCGCCTGCACGCGTGGTGTGAAACCGGCTATCTCGATTTCGGCACGAATCCCTCAACGCTGCTGGCCGCGAATCCGGGCTGGGTTGTCAAGAACATCGACCAGACGCCGGACCCGCAGACCGGTCAGCCCGTCACCGGCGACCTGGACAACCAGCGCTTCGTGAACCTCGGCAACCCGGGCGTTCGCACGCTGCTCAACTCGTACTTCACCGCCATGGCCACGAAGTACGTCGGCCTTGAGGGCATGCAGGCCGACTATCACTTCTTTCCGCTGGCGCCCAGCGGCGCAGCGCCCTGGAGCTACGACGATTGGGCCCGCGGCGCGTACCAAACCCAGTTCGGTGTAGACCCGCAGGCCTCGGCCAACACTGCGGGCACGACGTACCACGCAAACTGGCTCTCCTGGAACCGCAACAACGTCACCCAGGCACTCGTGCAGATCGCCGATGCGACGCGCGCCGTCTCGCCGGGCATCCGCTTCTCCAGCGTCGCCTTCGCCGATTGGAACAGCGCGTTCCATCGCAGCAAAATGATCGACCTGCCAAGCTGGGGCACGACCAACGCCAGCGACATGTACTTCTTCATGGCGTATTTCACAATCTCCGGCACGTCGCCGTCGCAAATCGCGGCGGGCGTCACCGCGATTCAGAACGATGTCGATCGCGCCAAGACAGCGCTGCCCGGAAAGCGCGTCATCGCCGGCCTGGCAAACCTCACCACCCAGCTCCGCCTGAACGTGACGCAGCAGCTTGACGCAGTACGAGGCCGCGGCGTTGAAGACTTCGCGTGGTTCGAGGCCAACACCATGCTCGCCAGCCCGAGCATGCTCACCATGCTCAACACCTGGGTAACGACCACCGCCACCAAGCAGCTCGGCGACCTGAACAACGGCGGGTACCTCGACCGGCGTGACATCAACCTGTTTGACACCGTCTTCACCGGCACGCCGATCACGCCGCCCGGCGCAAACGTCCGCTACGACCTCAACGCCGACAACATCATCGACGCGACGGATCGCGTCGAGCTCGTGCGTCTGTTCAACCGAGCCGCGTTCGGCGAAGATGGCGTCGTTGACGCTCGAGACCTGCGAGCACTGAACCTTGCCCGCACGCAGGGCACTGGTAGCGTGCCGACGATCCTGAACCGCTGGGATCTGAACGCCGACGGCAAGGTTGACGACGCCGATGCGCAGATCCTTCGCGACGCTTCGACGGTGGACCTGTCACTGCTGACCGACGTGAACAGCGACGGCACGTTTGATATCGAAGACATCTACGCACAGGTGTTGAGCCCGGCGGATGTCAATCGTGACGGCGCGATCGATGCCCTCGACGCCAATGAGCTGGTGGCGCAGTTCCGCGTGCTCGAGGCCGACCAGAGCGCCTCGCCGCAGCGGTGATGCGGCGTCGGCGTCCGATGGCTTCGCCGCGTTGCGATACGCTCTTGCGATGAATCCTGTCCAACCACCAGCCGCCGCTGAGTCCGGCTCGCCGATGCCGAGCCATGGCGGCACACTCGGTCTGGATATCGGCGGCACGTCGGTCAAGGGCGTGCTCATGCGGGGCGGCGAAGTCGTGCGCCGCTCGCAATCCACGCGATACCAGCGCCCGGACCCGGCGCAGCTCCAGCACGCCCTCCGTGAGGCGATTGTTCCGCTCATGGCCGGCGTCTCGGGCGAGAGCGAATCCGCCGGAGCTTCCAGCGGCTCGATCGATCGCGTCGGTCTCTGCGCGCCGGGCCTCATCGACCCGGCCACCACGCAGGTGCAGGCGTCAATGAACCTGCCATCACTCGTCGGCTCGCGGCTTGATGACCTCGTCCACGGCGCGCTGGGGCGGCGCGTCAGTACGCTCCGCATCGTCAGCGACGCCCTCGCCGCGGCGACCGACTTTCGCGCCGGCGCTTCGCCGATCGTCGAGGGCCGGTTGCTGGCGATCTCGCTCGGTACGGGCGTCGGCATGGCGGTCCTCGAACCCGACGGCACGCAACTCTGCGTCAACCCCGGCACCTCCGGCCACATTGGCCAGATCGATGTCTCGCTGAGCGATCACGCGCCGATCGGCCCGGACGGCGGCCGCGGCTCATTGGAGGCTTACATCGGCCTGCCGGCCCTGCGTGCCCGTCATGGCGAGCGGCTCGGCTTCGTCCTGGCCAAGGCGCGGATTACCGACGCGCCATTGCAGGCGCTGGTCCGGGCGATTCGCATCATGCACGCGATGTATCGGCCCCACTGCGTCGCGCTGCTGGGCGGCGTGGGGCTGGCCATCGGCGACTCGCCGGCCGCGGCGGAACTGCACGGGGCGATCTGCGACGGCCTGACCTCCCTGGCCCGGCCGGGCTGGCGGCTGGGGTTCGCCCGAGACGGGCACCACGCCGCGGCGGGGGCGGGCCGGCTGGCCGACGCCCAGCAATAGACGCACCCTGTTCAGGCGATTCTTCCGGTGATCACCGAGGGGTTTCCATAAGGTGTCTGGAAGGGTTTTATGCCCTTTTGGGCGTGAAAGATCGATTTATTTTTCACCGGCACAAACCGGAGTATGTTATAGAATTACGTTCTCGGCAGTCGGCATATGTCTTGTCGGCTGGAGTGTGAAACAGTTGCCTGCGCAGTCTTGCGGGCGCCACGGTCAATAGGAGAAACGGATGAATCGCACGATTGCAGTCACGTGTTTGCTGGCGGTCGCGGGCCTTGCTCAGTGCGCTTCGGCGCAGTTGACGTTTCAGCTTCAACGCACGGAAGAGTTCTTCGCTCTGCGTGTGGACGGCATCGCGCAGACGCCGCCGCTGACCGGCACCGATCCCAACCCGTTCTTCGTGAACAGCCCCGCCTCGATCGCGGCTGGCCCGACCAGCGCGACGTGGTACGTCGGCGGCATCAATCTCGGTGGCGGGAACCTGAACCAGCCGTGGGACACCGCGGCGGTTCGCGTGTCGTTTGCCAACGCTCAGGGCACGACGCCGACCGTCGGTGCGCGTCGCGCGTTCACAACGATGCCTGACACGCGCGTGCCCGCTGGCATCACGCCGACGGGCTCCGGGCGTGGCACGAACAACGTCGCGTACGACCTGGTCGCCAACCGCGTCCTGGTGACAGCGGACCTGGGCGGTGGCTTCGGCAAGCTCTCGACGCACGACGGCACCGCCCCGGCGGTCAACGGTGCGCTGCCCTCGCTGGCCAGCGCCGAGACCGGTCGTCGCATCCTCGGTGGTGGCGCGTGGGATCACGGCCCGGATCGCGCCAACAACAACCCCGGCCTCTCGACGCTTGTTCGCAACGCCCTCCCGCTCGTGGCCCTGCTGGACAACGGCGAGGCCGGCCCCCGCGGCGTGCAGCGCTCGACGCTGGACAACGCCGGCGAGTACGACGCGGCGAACAACCCCGGCGGCTTCGTCTATCTGTACTCGCCCAACTCGTTGACGCTCAACGCCCCGAAGCTCTTCAGCAACTCGCCTGATTACGGCACCAACGGCGAGGGCCTGCCCATCACCACGACCAACTCGCTGCATCGCGACATCGACATCGATTCGGACAACGGCCTGATCGTCAGCCGCTCGAACAACTCGGTCATCGCCGCGGTTCGCCAGGCGAACAACCAGGTTCCCACCGCCAACATCACGCGAATCTCGATCCCCAATGGCCAGTTCGGCAGCGCGGTGTGCCAGAACATCAAGATCATGAAAGGCACGCCGCTCGGCGACCTGGTGGTTTTGAACAGCCGCCCGCCGGGCGCTGTCGCCGGTCCGAACACGTTCAACAACACGCAGATCCGCCAGATCACGGCGCCGGGCGCTGCGAATCCCTTCCCGCTGGTGACCACTGCTTGGAAGAACGCTGACGGAACGGCGGTCGCGTCGCTCACGGACAACATCCAGCTCATGGACTACGCCTGGCTTCCCGGTGAGCAGCGTCTGCTGCTCCTGGAT
>JAIEQQ010000568.1 GCA_019747615.1 Phycisphaerales bacterium | reverse complement strand
CGGCGCCGTGCTCACGAGCAACAGTCTGCCGCTGGGCGTCACGGTCTTGCTGTACACGCCGCTGGCGGTGCTCTCGACGGTCATGATGCAGCTCGCGGCCGGCGCCGAGGCCTCCACTCGCGCTGGCGCGACCGAAGCCGATCGCGCACAGGCGACGCCCGGGGCACTGGCGCTCACGACGACGCGCGCCGGCGGCTGGGGTGTTGGGATCGTCGCGACGATCGCGACGGTGCTCTCGATGACGCTGGCGGTCGCGGCGTTCATTGTGACGCCGCGGGGCTTGGTGCGTGATGCGATGGGCGGCTGGGGGGCGTTTGGCAGTGGCAATCAGGTGGGATTCTCCGAGTCGATTCGGCTCGGAGAGTCCGGTCTCTTGCAGTCGTCGCCGACGCCGGTTCTGGAGGTCAAAGTGACCGACGGCTCCGGCAAGGAGCTCTTTGAACCCGACACAACGCTCTATCTCCGCGGGGCGGTGCTGGATTCATACGACTCATCGCGCGGCGTGTGGGAACGCACGCCCGAGTCCGTCGCTCGCGATGTCAACCGGCGGATGCTCATCGAGGCCGGCGGCCAGGGCGTGGCGGGCGACGCGAGCGCCGGTCGCGTGACGCGCGTTCAGACTGTGACATTCCGGCAGACAGTCGAAGCGAGCACGCCGCTGTTTGCGATGTACCGAGCAGTTGGGGTCTCGACGGATCGGCGTAGCTCGGTCGACGTTTCGAAAGAGACGGGGGTGGTGGTGCGCTCGGGGCAGTCCGGCGTGCTGAGCTATCGGGTGACGTCGGTGCTGGATTATCTTGAGCCGGAGGCCGAGAGCGAGCCGAACGCCGAGACGGACGCTTTGCGTGCGGTCGAGACCGACGCGACGCGGGCGATCGATCGCAAGAGAGGCGAGAGCTTCAAGGGCGGGCGCGTGCGCGAGTTGGCCGAGCGCATCCTGCGTGAGAACGGCGTGAGCCTCGACGCATCAACGCGTGAGGCGGGCGAGACACGGCGCGGGGCGCTGGCGCTCATGGCCCATCTGCGAAGCGGCTTCAGCTACTCGCTGGAGATGGTCGCGGCGCCGTCGGGCACGGACCCGATCGAGATGTTCCTGTTCGATACCAAGCGAGGCCACTGCGAGTATTTCGCAAGCGCGATGGCGGCGATGTGCCTGTCAGTTGATATCCCCGCTCGCGTTGTGACAGGCTACGCCGGTGGCGAGTTCAACTCGGTGGCGGGGCACTACACGATCCGCAGGTCCGATGCGCACGCGTGGGTGGAGCTGAAGCTGAACCCGAGGCGCTGGGAAACGTTCGACCCGACGCCGCCGAGCGATCTACCGCACATCCAGCGGGCCGGCGGCGGGCTGTTCTCGTGGTTGCGACAAATGTACGAGGCGGCGGAGTTCACCTGGGTTGAGAACGTGGTGACCTTTGACCAGACGCGCCAGCGATCTCCCGGCGATACGACGACCGTCGAGTGGTTGAGTTCGTGGCGGCGGAGCGTGACATCTTGGATCTCAAGCCTTCGCGAGTACATCCCCGAGAAGGGCGTCGCCCGCGCGGTGTGGATCGCCATGCTCATCGGCGGGGCAGCGATCACGATCGCGGCGTTGCTCTCCGGCGGGCGGCGCGTCTACGCGATCATCGCCCGGCACATCGCGCTGATGCGCGCACGCTCGGCTGCGACCGCCAGCATCGTCACCGGCGAGCACACGCGGTTCTACCTCGACCTGTTGCACACGCTGAATCACGGCGGGCTCGGCAAGCCGATCACTCGCCCCCCACTCTTGCACGCCAGCACGTTGCGGCACGAATCCGCCCGCGTGCGCGAGCTGGCGACGGGCCTGGTCGAGCGGTACTACGCGCTGCGATTCGGCCAACGCACGCCCGATGCCGATCACGGCGCGACGGTCACTCGGGAGCTGAAGGAGCTTGAGTCGCTCCTGGCCGAGAGTCCGAAGGTCCGCTAATCCTCGCGACCCGCGCCGGCGGCACAGGCGGATCGATCTTCACCACCGTTCGGCTCGCGCGCGATCGCCGGCTTCTCCGTCGCGCCTGATCGACCGACGATTCAGATACGCCGGCGCGTGCAGCCCAATGCCGATCAGCGGTGGCCGTGGCGCGCGGGCGGATGATCTGTGTCTCAACTCATGCCCGGAGGCTTTCACGTGCCCGCTCATCGCTCGCGAACAGAGAACTGGCGTCAGTGTCTGGAACAGATCGCCGAGCGCACGGGCGCGATCGAACTGGCGGTGCGCACGCTCGGGGCCGCCGGAGGCGCGGGGGGCGGGCCGGGCGGAAACGCACAGAGCAACGGGCCGGACATCGTCTGGCGCGTGAAGCTGCTGGATGTCGGTGCTCGCGAGTTGCTCGTCACATCGCCCGCAGCAGCCGGCCAGCGCGTCGAGCTGGCACCACAGCAGATGCTCACGGCGTCCTACGTCATCGGTCAAAATCGCTGGGCATTCGCGACGACGGTGCTCGGCGACCGCCCGGCACCGGCACGCTCGATGGACGGCGTCGCGATCGCGCTGAGCCTGCCCACGAGCGTCAACCGCTGCCCGCGCCGCTCCAGCGAGCGCCTCGCGATCTCCGGTTTCAATCTGCCCGAGGTCGAATGCTGGCCGGTGCTGGATCCGACGACGATCGCGGCGGCCGAGAGCGCGAATCGCGCGATGCTGACGCGCGTGTGGACGAAGCCCGATGCGCCGTGCGCTAGCGGCGACCGGGCGATTGAGCATGTGATGCCGGAGGTTGGGCCGCGGGTAACGGCGCGGCTGGTGAACATTTCCGGCGGCGGCGTCGGCCTGTCGATGACGCCCGAATCCCACAGCGCGATCGACCGGCACGCGTTCACGTTTGTTCGCATGCGCCTCGCGCCACATGTCCCGGCGCCGTTGTGCATGACCGTGCGCCGGGCGCACTCGAAACTCGAGAGCGACGGCCTGATCCACGTCGGCTGTGCGCTGGACTACACCTGGAGCCCCGAGGGCCAGCGGTTCATCGCGGAGCTGTTCGCCCGGTACATGACTTGCATCCAGGGCAAGGGCCGGCGGTTGGTGGAGGCGGCGTGACGGGTAGAATCGAGGATGACGCAGCCCTCGACCACCGGCGGAGCAAAGACGGCCATCGTCGTCGCGATCGATGTTACAAACCTCGGCACCAGTGAGGCGTTCTACGGACGCCTGCTCGGCTTCGAGCGCGTGAACGTCGTTCGCCAGGGGTTAATCTTTGAGGAGCGGCATCTGTCCAGCCCCCGAGTGCCGGGGTTTTTGCTGATGCTGCGCGAGGCCTTCGGCAAGCGGCCGATCGGCACCCAGCCGGGCTCGGTGCTCAGGATTGGCTTCGCGGTCGAGGGGCTTGCGGAGGCGATTCGGTCGTCGGATCCCGGGGTTCGGTGGCAGAATGGCCGCCCGGCGGACGCAAGCGCCCTGACGCACGCCCGGCTGATCGACCCGGACGGGTACATTGTGGAGCTGTTTGAGGGAACGCCGGGGGTCGGGTTTTGAGGCGCTGGTGAAGTCTTTCGAAAGATTGATTCCTCGCCGCGTGCTTGCGCGATCTTGATCTGGCGGGCGGAACCTGCTCTAATAGTCTTTCCCGTCCGGCATCGGCCGGATGGATATTCGCATCCGCCCTGTTCTTGCAAGAAGGGCTGGTCGTTCAGGCGCGCGGGCCGAGGCTGTCGACGGAGACAGAGCGGGCCGCCCCCGGTCGCAGTGGACGCGACTGATAGATCGAGCACGTTTTCGCGTAACGAGTTGGAGTCATGGTCAGAACACAGTGTCGTCAGAGGCGGCAATTTGGGCCTGCACCGGGCATTTCCGGGTGTTGGGTCGTTAACAGGCTGTGTGAAGGCGTTACGCGGCGGGGGCTTGATCCTGGGGCTTGAAACGACGGCTGGCATCGCTTGGGGTTTGGCGTGCTCGCGCTGGCGAGCGTGAAATCCTAAGTTCCGATGCTCCTTTTTCGCGTGAGCGGGGCTTTCCCCGGGCGATTGTGTGCGCACTTGGCACATGATCCCCGGATCAAGGACGGCCGTCATGCTTCATTCAGCCCTCAACTCACTCAACTCGCTCCCGCACACGACGGTCTCTGCACCCTTGATCCTCGCCGAAACTGATTTCAGCCAGTGGCCAATTCCGATCGTGATCGGGCTGGCGGTGGGTGGGATTGTGGCGGGGCCGATCGTGTACTTCGTGTTCCAGCGGCTCACCGGGCAGACGGTCAATCGCGCGAAGGAGGAGGCCGCGAAGATCACCGCCCGGGCGGAGGAGGATGCCAAGTCGGTTGTTCAGCGTGCGGAGCTTGACGCTGATCGGAAAATGCTGGAGCGGAAGGAGCGGGTCGAGACGGACCTCAACAAGCGCATGTCGGAGGTTCGCGAGACGGAGCAGCGGATCCAGAAGCGCGAGGACACGATCGACCGCAAGCTGGAGACGCTGACGCAGAAGGAAGACCAGCTCACCAAGCAGATCGATTCGACGCGGGCGCGCGAGCAATCGCTGACGACCAAAGAGGCCGAGCTGACAGGCGTGCTGGCGGAGCAGCGCGAGCAGCTTCTGCGGATCGGCGGGATGACCGTTGACGAGGCCCGCGCGCAGATCCTGGCACGCGTCGAAGACGAGAGCCGGCACGACGTCGCCAAGGTGCAGCGCAAGATCATCGAAGAGGCCGAGGGGCACGCGAAGGAGAAGGCACGCGAGATCACGCTCATGGCGGTGCAGCGGTACGCCACCGAGCACACCGCCGAGAGCACGGTGCGGGCGGTGCCGATCCCCTCAGACGACATGAAGGGCCGCATCATCGGGCGCGAGGGGCGGAACATCCGCGCGATCGAGAAGGCCACGGGCGTAGACATCATCGTGGACGACACGCCGGGCGTGATCGTGGTGAGCTGCTTTGACAAGGTGCGACAGGCGGTCGCGGTCGAGAGCCTCCAGCGCCTGATCGCCGACGGCCGCATGCACCCGTCGCGCATCGAAGAGGTCGTCGAGAAGGTCAAGAGCGAGATCGAAGAGAAGATCATCAAGTACGGCAAGGACGCGTGCCTCGAAGTCAATCTCCGCGGCGTTCACCCCAAGGTCTCCGAGGCCATGGGCAAGCTGCACTTCCGCACCAGCTACGGCCAGAACGTGCTGCGACACAGCGTCGAGGTCGGCTTCCTCTGTCAACTCATCGCCGACCAACTCGGGCTCGACGGAACCCTCGCGAGGCGCTGCGGCTTCCTGCACGACATCGGCAAAGCGATGGACCAGGAGCAGGAGGGCACGCACCCGAAGATCGGCTACGACTTCGCCAAGCAGCACGGCGAGCGAGAGCCCGTGCTCAACGCGATCCTCGGGCATCATGGCGACGTGCCAAGCACGAGTTTTTACACGCCGATCGTGATGGCCGCGGACGCGATCAGTTCCGCCCGCCCCGGCGCGCGGCGTGAGAGCATGGAGAAGTACATCCAGCGCCTGGAAGAGCTGCAAGACATCGCCCGCGCCCATACGGGCGTGACCGAGGCCTATGCAATCCAGGCCGGTCGCGAAGTCCGCGTGATGGTGGACGCCAAGCGCGTCAACGACGACGAGGCCTACTCGATCGCGCAGAGCATCGCCAAGCGCGTGAGCGAGGAGATGACCTTCCCCGGCGAAATCCGCGTCACGGTGTTACGCGAGACGCGGGCGATTGAGATTGCGCGGTGAGGTTGCGGTTCGTGGTGTGGGGCGATCGAACAGGACGCGAACACCGCCGACTCCGGCGACGCTGTCCGATAGCACGCGCCGGAGCGGACCGACCGCCGAAAACAGCCCAGCGAGGCTTGCCATTTGTCGCACCCTGCCAACGAGTTCGCGCACCGAGATCGGTCCGGCTCGCACGCCACTCACGAAGTTTCCCTAAATTGAGTACTTTTGTCTCTTTTCACTCATCCGACGTCCCGAGCGTGTTGTAAGGTGTCTTCAAGAGTGAGGCGAGAGAGTTCGGAGACTCTCCATGCCCGCTGCGTCCTCACTTTTCCGATCCTCAGCCGCACTCCTTGTCCTCGCGACATGCGGAACCCTCGCCGTCGCCCAAGGCACTCCGCCCGCCCCCGGCGCGATCACGCCAGTTGTGCCGTCGATCCCGCTGACCGCGGTGGCGCTCGCGAATGGGGTGCAGGATCGGATCACGACTTCGTATGGGATCGAGTTTGTGACGGTGGGTGCCGCGGGCAACGCCGCGTGGGTTGGCAATGGCCCGGCCACCGGGCGTGGTGCCGTTAGCTATGACTACCGCATTGGGCGGTGGGAAGTAACGACCTCGCAATGGGTGCAGTTTTTTAACGCGGCCTATGGGCGACCGCAGAGCGAGGCGTTGCCGCACATGCTGCCGCCGAGCGGCGGCTTCTGGGGCGCACAGCCGGATCCATCCTACAGCGGCCCGGGCCAGCGGTGGGTGGTCGCGCCGGGGCAGGAGAACCGGCCCGTCGGCAACATCAGTTGGCGCATGGCGGCGATGTACTGCAACTGGCTGCACAATGATCAGCGGACCGATCGCGGAGCGTTCCTCAACGGCGCGTACGACGTGAGCACCTTCGGGTATGTTCAGGGCAGTATCTTTACGGATCAGATCACGCACAGCGCCGGGGCTCGTTACTGGATCCCGACGTGGGACGAGTGGGTCAAGGCGGCGCACTACGACCCGAATCGCAACGGCACTGGCCAGGGCGGCTACTGGAACATCAGCAACGCCAGCGACACGCAGTTGATCTACGGCCCGCCGAGCAACCCGCTGGCGCAGGCGAATGGCGGTTTCAGTCAGTCCGATCCGGTCAACAATCCCACTGGCGTGAACCCGTACAGCATCGCGCTCGGCGCATACCCACAAACGCAATCACCTTGGGGCTTGCTGGATGTCGCAGGCGGCACCGCAGAGTGGACGGAGGGCGTCTCCTATTTCTTTGGAGATCCAACGCAGCGAGTAGTTGAAGGGAGCGCCTGGACGCAGGGCATCTCAATCGACCGTATCGATCGTTCAGGTAGCGACTTTCCCAGCAACTCAGGGCAGTTCTTTGGCTTTCGCATCGCTTCAGCGATCCCGAGTCCATCGGCCAGTGTGGTCGTGGTCGGGCTGCTGATCGTTGGAGCACGACGCAGGAGATAGCACATGCGCAGGGGTCTTTCACGGGGCGTCCGCGCCGCGGCTTTGGCCGCGGTCGCGGGGGCTGGCTTTTCCGTTCACGCCGCGAACGAAATGCGACATTGCC
>JAIEQQ010000639.1 GCA_019747615.1 Phycisphaerales bacterium | reverse complement strand
CGCGGGCAGTTCGGCGTGGCTTGTGCTTTTGGCTGCGCCCGCGATCGATCGCGGCCAGCGCGCCGGCGCGGGGCCTGAGGCGTCGACGAACGGGGCGACCTCGGACGCGTGGTTGCGAGCCTTCGGGCGCGGGATCACCGGTCCGCCGGGGACGGTGACTTCAAGCGTGCTGACGGCGCTTGCCAGTGCGGTGCCCGACGCCGCGACCGGGCGATTGGGCGTGCGATCGGTGGCGTTGACGTCGCTTCGATCGGATGCAGATGCACAACGAGTCGCATGGACGATGGCGGTGACCAGCGATCGCGCGATTGCCGATGATGTCTTCGTCACGACGCCACCGGCCGGCTCGAGCGTGGTCCGCGTCACGCGCCCCGCGAGCGACGCAGTCGCGACGGGGCCGACGGTGATCATCGAGCGAGCCGCCGACGCCGGCGCGATGACGATGACCTCGCCGGTGTGGGGACCATCGCCCGATGTGTGGGCGGCGCACGACGCGGCCCTCGCTCGCGTGAAGCCCGCGATCGTCGGGCAGCGCGTGCTCGATCTTCGCGTGGACATCTCTGGGCTGAGACGCAGTGCGCCGGAGCTGTTCTTCGCCCCTGGGTCTGTTGAATCCGCCGAGGGTGCGCCGGGGCAGCCGCACGCGATTCTGCGTGCGCTCGGGCTTGCGAACGGGCGATCTGTTGGCGTGCGAGCGACGATGGTTGAAGCGACCGACGTAAAACTCGCCGACGCTCGCGGCGTGAATGAGATTGCGCGTCCGGGTGGGTATGCGGGGCCTGCGCTGCTCCGGCTGGACCTCACGCACGCCAGCCGCGCCGACGCGCTGGAGCATGCCACCTCGATGAGCGTCGCGACCGGGTTCTATCCCGCCGAGCTTTCGGCCCTCCCGCCATCGACCGCCGCGTGGGCGATGGTCGTGCGAACCGATCTTGGCGGCCCGGGCGTGAGCGAGTTCGGAGCCGGGCCGGTCGGATGGTCGCGCTGGCTGAGCGGCGTGTGGCTGGCCACGCACAGTGCGGGCGAGCGGGCCGATGCCTTGCGGCGATTGAGCGCGTGGCAGTTGGCCGGGGCCGCGCCGCTTCGGACGGTCGCGCAGGCGATGGGACGATGGACCGTCGCGTGGCCGCTTGCGGATGCCGAGCCGCGCGGGGTGGATGCGACGGTTGGTCGCGCAATGGTGGTGTGCTGCCCGCTGCGGTCGCCGGTGAATCTGGCCGATGTGCGTGCCGCGATCGGCAAGCTTGGAGAATCGATCGGGGCCGAGGCGATTCCGTTGACATCCGATGACCGGCTGTTTGCAGCATGGACCTTCCGGCGCGACGCCGGCGCGGATGGAACCCGCGTCGCGGTTTCTGCGACCGTGGCGATCGCGCGGCTCGATGGCATTGAGGGCGGGGCGATTGTCGGCGTCGTCCGCGTGGGTGATTCTGGCGGTGGGGTGGACGATGCGAGTGCTTTGCGATCGCAAGCCGCGAGCGTTCGCGCGGCTGCGAACGCCGCGCCGTCGCGATGAGCGGTGCTGGCAAGGCGCCGCGTGCGTCTCACGCGGCCTTGGCGTCGGCGGTCGGAGCGTGAGACGGCTCACCGTTCGGGCTGGCGTGGTCTGCGTCGGTGCCAACCGGCGGAGTGTCTACGGAGGCGACCGCGTGGCCCGGCGCGACCTCTCGGGCGGGGCGACGTTCGGTGATCTCGCGGATCCGCCGATCGTAATCCGAGCGGAGCGCGTCACAACTGGTGTGGAACTTCACGAGGCGATCGTGCTCGCGGAGGAGCGAGGCCAAGATGTGGGCGCAGCAGGTGAGCGTCACGGCGGCGATGATTCCGACAACGACCCACGTTTCCATGCTGAGCGGTGTCATTGTGAGGAATGCCATCGGTTGAAACCTTTGGTCGCTGAAGTTCGTAGAATGGTCGCATGAACTCAATCGGTGGATGTGGTGAGTTATGGGATCTTCCGGCGGGGTGCGCCGGAGGCTGTGGTGCGGGTGTTCGCAGGGCGAGCGCTGTGTTCGCTGTGAAACGGTGGCTCGCGGTTCTGGCGTTGCTGGTTCTGGCGATGGGCTTCCCGCGCGGGGCGTGGGCGCAGGTTGTTGATCCGGGCGAGGTGCGGATTCAGCCGGTGGCGCTTGGCATCGGTGATCGCCCGCGCCCCGGCGAATGGGTAGGGCTTCAGTTGCAACTGACAGAAACGGCGGCGATGCCCCGTGAGGTGATCGTCCAATGGTCGCTGAAGGATTCTGATGGCGATACGGCCCAGTACCGGCGCGCGGTGACGACGAACCCGGGCGTTAAGCAGAACCTGTGGCTTTATGGGCGGCTGCCCTTTCGGGCCGGTGCCGGCAGTGAGCTTCTTCTGGAGGCGTATCTGGCCGGTGATGGCGCGGCGCGCGAGGCGCCGGTGACTTCGCAGGGTGCGCTCGGGCGGCTGGTGGGGCGCGTGCAAGTGGCGCTGCGGGCCGATCAACTCACGCCGGTTCACAGCGGCCAGATCGCCGTCGTCGGCCGGCAGGTGGCGGGGCTCGATCTCTACGGCGTGACGACGCAGGTCGCACGCGCACTGCCCAAGGGACACGAGTCCAGCGTGCTGCTCGACGGTCTGCGTGTCGTGGACTTGCCGGATCGGTGGATGGGCCTGGCCTCAACGGGCGTGCTTGTTTGGACTTTGAATACCGGCGACGCGGACCCGGCGACACTCACCGACCCGCAGGTGCAGGCGATCCGCGAGTGGGTCCAGCGCGGCGGGCACCTGGTGATCGTCATGCCCAGCGTTGGGCAGAACTGGACAACACCCGGGTCGAAGCTGCTTGATCTGATGCCGCGCGTGAGCGTGGAGCGACGCGAGCAGGTGAACCTGAATGCGTATCAAGCGCTCTTTCGTGACGGCGAGCAGGCCAAGGTGCGGGCGCCGCTCCCGAGCAGTGCTTCGATCCATGTCTTCACGCCGGAGCCCGGCGCGAAGCCGGGCGAGGGTGTGATCGTGCTGGCGGGGCCCAATGGCGAGGGGCTGGTTGCGCGTCGGTCGCTCGGCGCCGGCGCGGTGACGCTCATTGGTGTGAACATCGCCAGCACCGCGATGCTCGGCGCCAATGCGACGCAGACGGACGTGTTCTGGCATCGCGTGCTCGGGCGTCGGGGTGAGCTGCTGACGATCACCAAGATGAACGAGCTGGTGGGCGCGAACAAGCTTCGCGAGGTGCGTGAGGCGATCGATCTGGATGATGGCTTGGGCGCGTCGATCGCCAAGACGGGTGCCGCGGCGCGCGGGCTGTTGCTGGCGTTCGTGGTCTTCGCGGCGTACTGGGCTCTGGCTGGGCCGATCGCGTTCCGGGTTTTGAAATCCAAGGGCAAGCAGCAGCACGCGTGGGTGGTCTTTGTGCTGTTTGCGGTGCTGTTCACGGGTGTGGCGTGGGGCGGGGCGCTGATGCTGAGGCCGACGCGCACCGAGGCGACGCACCTGACGTTTATCGATGAGGTGTATGGGCAACCGACGCAGCGGGCGCGAGCGTTTGCGAGTGTGCTGCTGCCGCGCTTCGGGCGGATGACCGTGGGCGTCGGCCCGGCTGATGAAGGCAGCACAGACACGATCGCCGGTTGGGAGCCGAGCGACCCGGGGGCCGGCAGCGAGACCTTCCCGGATGCGGCGCCGTACGCGATCGAGTCTCGGAGCCCAAGCGAGGCGCGGGTGCCGTCGCGATCGACGATCAAGTCCGTGCAGATTGACTGGATGGGTCAGGCCCGCCTGCGGATGCCGATGCCCGCGGTCGATTCGCCGGTTCGGCTCGGGCCGCCAACGGAGGGCAGCAGCAAGCCGACGATCTCGGGCAAACTCGTCCACGAGTTGCCCGGGCCGCTGACGAACGCGCGCGTGATCGTGGTGTACTCGCAGATGAACCTGCCCTTCGGTTTGAAGGATGCGGTGCAGGCGTCTGCCGATGCGCAGGTGATTCCCGGCGAGTGGAAGCCGGGCGAGACGCTGGACCTTGCGACGCTGTTCGATCGCGGGCGCACGGGCGCTGACGATCGGGCGACGAGCCTGTCGAGCATGCTGGACAACCTGAGCCCGCGATCGACGGGCATCGCCAATGTCGGGCAGACGGCGCGGGCTCTCACGGCTGATCGGCTCACCGCGATCTCGCTCTTCTCGCTGCTGAAGACTCCGGATGTTGACGCGATGGCGGCGGATTCCGTCCTGTTCCGGCGCGCGAGCACGCACAACTTGGATCTGTCGCGCTGGGTGACGCAGCCGTGCGTGATCGTGATCGGGCAACTGGTCGGGACGGCTGAGAAGCCGAACGCCAGCCCGGTGCCGATCGTGGTTGACGGGCAGCCGATTCCTTCCGACGGGCGGACGGTCGTACGCTGGGTGTATCCGCTGGGATCGCGTCCGCCGACGGTGGGCTCGTTCGAGGCGAAGGGCAAGCCGTGAGGTGGGGTTGAGTGGGGTGGCGGCGGGGGCGGGGGGAACTGGGGGGCGACGAGAGCGAGGCGCGTGCGTGCGGGCGGGTCGGCGCGAGTGAGCGGTTGCGGTTGGTGATCGGGCGGTGGTGGCCGTTTGGCCTCGATGACACAGGACTTTGGAGTTTCGTCCCATGCCGATGATTGAAACGATCAACCTTTCAAAGCGCTACGGCGACTTTGTTGCACTGGACAACCTGAACCTCGCGATCGATCAGGGCGATTGCTTCGGTTTCATCGGCCCCAACGGCGCGGGCAAGACCACGACGATCAAGATCCTTGCGACGTTGCTGAAGCCCAGCAGCGGCCAGGCGATGATCGACGGGCTGACGGTGGGCTATCAGAACCGGCAGATCCGCCCGATCATCGGCTACGTGCCCGACTTCATGGGCGCGTATCAGGACATGGTGGTGACGGAGTATCTGGAGTTTTTCGCGGCCTGCTACAACATCCACGGACCGCAACGCAAGAAAGTCGTGCAGGATGTGCTGGACCTGACGGACCTGAACTACAAGGCCGATGCCGAGGTTAACAGTCTCTCGCGCGGCATGCAGCAACGCCTCAGCGTCGCGCGAGTGCTTTTGCACGATCCGAAAGTTCTGCTGATGGACGAGCCAGCCAGCGGTCTAGACCCGCGCGCCCGGATCGAGATGCGCGAGCTGCTCAAGGAGCTCAAGCGCATGGGCAAGACCATCATCATCAGCTCGCACATCCTGCCCGAGCTGGCGGAGATCTGCAACGTCGTCGGCATCATCGAGCGCGGCAAGCTGCTCTACAACGGCACCGTCGCCGAGGCGCTGCGAAGGGCCAAGGTCGGGCACATCGTCCACGTCGCAGTCGTCAATCGCGCCAGCGAAGCGGCGGAGGTGCTCGCGAAACTCCCCGGCGTTGGCAAGGTGCAGGTCCGCGATGGTGAGGGGCCGGCGCTGAACGGTGCATCGGCGTCGCCGCTGATCCACGTGACGTTCGAGCCCGGCACGAGGTTCGATGTCTCGGATGTGCCCAGCGTGCTGGTGAACCAGGGCTTCCGCGTGACACAGTTCAGCGAGGAGGCGGTGAACCTTGAGACCGCGTTCATGCGGTTGACCAAGGGGTTGGTGCAGTAGGGGGAGGGATCGAGGGATCGAGGGATCGAGGGATCGAGGCGATTAGGGCTTCGGGTCGGCGATGAACTCGATCTTGGCCTTCAGGTCGTTGGCGGTGCTTTGGAGCATTTCGTCAACGCCCTGGCTCAGCCCGCCGGCCAGTTGCTTCTTGGCGCCGGCCATGAGCATGCGGTCCATCATGCCTGCGTTATTGTTCTGGATGTCCGCGCGGAGCGTGACGCGCGTCGAGCCCGCGTTGATCGCCTCGAACGTCACGTTGCTTGACGGGCCCATGCCGGCGCCCGCCATGCGGGTCTCGACGGTGAGCGCACTGGGTCGTTGCGACTTGTCGACGTGGACTTCGATGCTCTTGATGATGTCGTCAACCTTGTCGCCGGACATCTTGGCCAGCGGCGAGAGGATGTCCTTAATCCGTGCGAAGGAGTCCTCGTCCAGAGCCGCGGCGTCCACCATGTGCTTGGTCAGCGCGTCGTAGACCGCCTCGCGCGGGGCGTGGATGATGCAGACTCGCCCCGAGGGCTTCGCGGCGGCTTTGCGGAACAGATCAAGAACACCCATGCTCGCTCCTAGCGATGAGAAGGCTCTGTTTGCGTGCGGGAAACTGCGGACACTAGAGCGTAGCCGACGGCGGGCGTCGGAGTGCGTCCACGCTGACCGGGATCTGCTCGCAGAGTTCCTGCGGGAGCATCCCGCCCGGGGCGGCGTTGTGCCGATCACGCCAGATTCGCGCCGCCCGGTGGTGAGCTAGGACGCCGAGGACGGCGCTGTGAAAGAGCGAGAGCGTCGCCGGCGCTGCGGTGTCAGGGGTGCTCTTTCCCGCGTGCGCCGCGTGCTGCGCACGCAACGCCGCGAGGGGGCCGGCGTCATCGAGCTTGACGTACTGCGAGGCGAGGCCGGCGATGATGCCCGACAGCACGTCGCCGCTGCCGCCGACGCCGAGCGCAGGCTCCGGGTCGTCGAGCGTGAAGGATCGCAGGGCATCGGCGATAACGGTGGCGCTGCCCTTGAGCACGACAACGCAGCCGAGGCGCTGGGCCATCGCGATGGCCGCGTGTTCGCGCTGTGCGGGCACCTCGCAATCGGTGGACAGGTTGAGCGCCGAGGCGAGTCGGCGGAACTCGCCGATGTGCGGCGTGAGAATCGCGGCGGAGCGGAAGTCGCGAGAGACCTCGGGGATCGTCGCCAGGGCGTTGATCGCGTCGGCATCAAGGATGACGATGTGATTGTCCTGTTGGATCGCGCGAAGGGTGAGCGCGGAAGCGCCCTCTGAGACACCGAGGCCGGGGCCAACGAGAAGAACGCGGGCGCTGGCCGCGGCGTGGTCAACGCTTCGTGCCGCTTCGGCCGGGGCGAATGTGTGATCCGAATCGCATGCGATGGGCAGCACGGTGCAGTGGGGCGCCAGCACCAGCGCGCTGAGCGATAGCGGAGCGGGGACACCGAGGCGTGCAAGGCCGCAGCCGGCGCGGATCGCGGCGGTCGCTGCGAGCACGGGCGCGCCGAGCATGAGCATCGGCGGGTGGGCGCAGCCGCCGAAGACCGCGACGGTGCCGAATGTGCCCTTGTGGCCGCGCGGATCTCTCGCCGGCCAAGCGGGACGTGGTGGCCGGTCTGCAATTCGCCTTCGATCTCCCCTATAAGGGCTATGTCGA
>JAIEQQ010000718.1 GCA_019747615.1 Phycisphaerales bacterium | reverse complement strand
ACAAGGTCAAGGACCAGCCGAAGTATGCGCCGCTGATCGAGCGGATCGAACGTGATCTGACCGAGATGCTGATCGCACGTGAACGATGGGCCGACCTCGGCCGCATGGTGGCCGATCCCGTGGCGACCCTCGAAAGGGAACTGCAGCTTCTGGAAATGATCAAAGGAATGCCCGAACGCCAAGGACAAACCCCAGAAATGAAAGAGGCGCAGGCCCAATACGAAAAGTTCAGGCAAGAAAAGTTCCGCAAGGACATCGGCAACATGTACGCCGGTCTCCTCGCGGCCGATCGCGACGAAGTCGCCCTGAAATACGCCCTCCGCGCCCGCCAGGCGGACAAGTCTCCCGAGCTGGTGCGATCGCTGGCACAGTCCGCGCTGGACGCCAAAGAGCCGCGCGAACAACAAGCCGACTGGCTCGCCGAAGCCAGCCAAGACGCGCTGAGCAAGGAGTTGGCCGAGAAGATCCGCGCCGCGCTCAAGGCCACCAAGCCCTGAACCTCACCGGCCGCGCGAGCACTCACATCCTCACCTCGCGGTCTCGCCACGCCTGAGTGTCGCCGCCAATCCGTACGCCAGAGATGACGGTCAACCCCCGCGCACCCGGACGCCGCGCCTAAGGCTCCGCGAAAGCACGGGGCAATCGCGCCGCGCCGCCCCACCTGCGCACACTCACCCCAAGTTCTCGGTCCAACATCCACGCGATCACACACACAAAGCTCGCCCCAGATTTCCGATCTTCACACGCCCCAATCACTTTCGCCTCCACGCACCATTTCCATGGCAAAATCCGCCGCTCGACGTATGCTCTGCGTTCGCAAGATTGAGAGCCTGAGATCGCGCACTGTCGCTCGCTCATTGCGTGGCCGCGCGGCCCATGGAGTTTCCACATGTCGATGCGTGCCCTCCGCCGTTCCTACTTCACCACCATGACCGCTGCTCCGTCGTCGCCGCGCTCCGCAGTGCCGCTCGCCTTCGCCGCCGCTGCGTTCCTCTGCGCCGCCGCGGCGAACGCCGATTGGACCGTGACCTCGCTCCACCCGACCGGCGCCGCAGGCTCCGTCGCGCAGAGCGTCATGGGCAACCAGCAGGCCGGCTTCATCGGCGCGGGCGAGAGCAGTCGCGCCGCCCTGTGGACCGGCACCGCGGCGTCGTACGTCGATCTCGGCCCCTCGGGCTCCACCGACTCGCTGATCATCGCGACCAACGGCTCTCACCAGGGCGGCTTCGCCGACATCGGCGGCGTGCGCCGCGCCGGCATCTGGAGCGGCACCGCCGCGTCGTTCGTCGACCTGCATCCGACGAACGCGAGCGCATCGCTCGTCTACGGCGTGAGCGCCACGCAGCAGACCGGCGGCGCTGAGTTCACCGGTCTTGGCCGGCGCGCCCTGCTCTGGAACGGCACCGCCGACGCGTTCGTCGATCTGCACCCCGCCGGTCAGGACGAGTCCTTTGCCCTCGGCATGCGCGCCAGCCAACAAGTCGGCATCACGATCAACAACAACGGGTTTGTCCAGTTCGCCGCGATCTGGAACGGCACCGCGTCGTCGTGGGTCAACCTCAACCCCGCCAACTCCAGCGGCTCCTGGGCCGGCGGCACCAACGGCACGCAACAAGTCGGTTACGCCGACGCCAGCGGCGTCACCGTCGCCAGCCTCTGGAGCGGGACCGCTCCGTCGTGGGTCAATCTCAACCCCGCCGGCGCGCTCGAGTCTCGCGCCTACGCGATCGATGGCAACACGCAGGTCGGCTCGTTCTCCATCGTGAACGGCGTCCGCCGCGCGATGCTCTGGAACGGCACGGCCGAGTCCGCCTTCGACCTGCACGCGCTGCTCGACCCACGCTACAACAACAGCGAGGCCCTCGGCGTCTCAATCGACGGCACAACGCTCCGCATCTCCGGCCTGGCCTTCAACAGCCAAACCGGCCAGACCGAAGCCATGCTCTGGACCCAAACCATCCCAACGCCCGGCGCAACAACCCTGCTCTCGCTTTGCGGCCTGGCGGCCGTTCGCCGGCGGCGGTGAGCGTAGTTGATTCCCAGTCGTCCATCGTTCCGCGCGGCTGGTTCATCGCGCCGTGCCACTGATCCCGCCGCGGGATCAGTGCGGCTGGACTGGCGATCCTTAACGATCAACGAACGCAAAGCAGCTCCGGGCCGCTCGCCTTTGGCCCCGAAGCGGCCGCGGCACGTCGCCACATGTGAAGCGCAGCCCGCGCCCCGCGGGCGCAGCGCAACCCGTGGAAAGCACGTCTCCTTCTCTAGACTGCCCCGGCGGGGCAGAGGACTCCGCCGGACCAATGACCCGGGTCACCAAGTTCGCCTCACGACTTACCAGAGCTCATTCAAACGTCATGGCAATCGGACAGACGCGAAGTACACTGAAAGCAGTTCGTTTCGCGCGTATTTACATCGTCTTGAAGAGCACCCAATGATCAACGTACAAACGTTCATCGTCAACAGCGTTCGCGAGATTCAGCGATCGACCGCGACCGCGCCGCCCCCGATCGCCCCTCTCCTCGCACCAGCGATGCTCGCACGAGGAGCTCGATGCGAGATCGTTACCCTGGCGCTGCTTCTGACGTCGGTGTGCGCCGCCCCCGCCCAAGCCCAGTGCCCCGCGGCCTGGGTGCCGGGCATCGGCACGCCGGGAGCATCACTCACCGTCAACGCGCTGGCGACGATGCCCGACGGCCGGGTCGCCGTCGGCGGCTTCGGCGGCATGCCGACCTTTGGTTGTTTCGGCATCTACAACCCGAGCACCAACTCGTGGGCTTCCTCGATCCCTTCTCCCGGAATCGCCGTCAAAGCACTGGCGATGTCGCCGTCGGGCGAGGTGTTCATCGGCGGGGATTTCTCCTCCTCTTCGGGTGCGTTCTCCAACCGTATCGCCCGCTACAACCCGAGTACCAACTCTGCCAGAGCGCTGGGCACCAACACCAATGGGTTTGTCTTTGCACTGGCCCCGGCGCCGGATGGCGACCTCTACGCTGGTGGCACCTTCACTGAGGCCGGGGGCGTGACGGTCAACCGCGTCGCCCGCGCCACCTTCGCCGGATTTGAGCCGCTCCCCTCCACCGGCGTCGTCAACAACATCGGGGTCAGCGCCAACGTCTCCGCCCTTGGGATCCTGCCCGATGGCCGTGTGTTGGCGGGCGGCGACTTCACGACCGCCGGCGGCGCGACCGCAAGCCGCGTCGCCCGATACACCCCGAGCACCGACACCTGGTCCGCGATCGGCGGGACGACCAACGACACCGTGCGCGCCATCTTGGTGATCTCGTCGACACTCGTGATCATCGGCGGGGATTTCACCACCGCCGGGGGCACTCCAGCCAACCGCGTTGTTCGATACAACCCGAGCACCGGCGTCTGGCAGCCCCTCGGGCCAGGGGTCAACGGCCCGGTGTACTGCCTGGCCAAGCTGCCCGATGGCGACGTGATCATCGGCGGGCTCTTCACCAGCGCCGGTGGCGTCTCAGCCAACAACGTCGCCCGATACAACCCACGCAACAACACCTTCTCCGCGCTCGGGGTCGGAACCAACGGCATCGTCACCGCCGCGACCATCCTGCCCGGTGGCGACGTGATCCTCGGCGGCGATTTCACCTCCGCCGGTGGCGTGACCGCCAATCGCCTTGCCCGATACTCCCCCGGCATCCCCGCGCCCAGCATCGTCTTGCAGCCACTGTCGCGCACCGTCGCCCCAGCGAGCAACACGACCTTCAGCATCACCGCGACGGCGGGGCTGGGCGGCTCGGCCACGCCGACCTTCCAATGGCGCAAGGGCGGCGTCGCGATCACCACCAACATTACAGCCCTCACGAGCACCCTCGTGCTGAACAACGTCCAGGCCGCCGATCTCGGCACGTACGACTGCGTCGTCGGCAGCGCCTGCGGCAGCATCACCAGCGCCCCCGCGACACTCTCATTCGTTCCCGCCCCCTCCTGCAGCCCCGCCGACATCGCCGACGACACCGGTCAGCCCCTCCCACCCTTCGGCGTCGGCGGCATCCCACCCTTCGTCAACAACGGCGTCACCGAAGGCGATTACAACCTCTTCTTCAGCATCTTCTTCAACGGCTGCCCCTAGATCCCGCCAGGGGCATGTCGGGGCGCGATTGGTCATCAAATGTTCTTGTGCGTGTGCAGACACGCAGTAAACTTCAGCCAACGCCACGCGACGCGCCCCACCCGGCCGCCGGTGGCATCCAGTCTGTCGGTCTGTTTGGGCACGTTGCCCGCATGCTGGTCCTCTCCGTTGGAGCCGATGATGATGCGCAATCTGCCGTCTGTCTTGTTGCTGCCCCGCGTCCGCTCGACCGTTGCCGCGCTCGCGCTGCCGCTGACCTTCGCGCTCGCCGCGCCCGCCCACGCCCAGTGTGCCGCGGCCTGGGTTCCCGGCATCGGCACACCGGGGACCACCGCACAGGTCAACGCGATCGACGTTCTGCCGGGCGGCGATGTCGTCGTTGGTGGGTATGGCGGGTTCCCCGTTCCGGGCGGCACGGCGTCCTACATCGGCCGTTACAGCTTCGCGTCGGGCACCTGGTCGCGCGTGGGGACGAGCGGCCCGAGCCCCGGCTTGGCCGTCTTCTCGCTGACCGCTTTGCCGTCGGGCGATCTGATCGTGGGCGGGGAGTTTCCTCCGTGCTTCAGCAAGTGCGAACTGAGCACGACCGGCCGCTGGACATCGGGCGGAACAGGCATGAGCAACTGGGTCCTTGCCTCAGCCCTCCTGCCATCAGGCGACCTAGTCGCCGGTGGCACCTTCACGACGGGCGGAAACGTCACACTCAACTGCATCGGTCGACTGACCTTCGGAGGCTGGAGGGCCTTGCAGTCGGGCGATCCGAGCACGATCGGGACCAATAACTCGGTCCTCGCCCTCGCCGTTCTTCCAGATGGTGACCTGCTGGCGGGTGGGCTCTTCACGTCGGCCGGCGGCGTGTCCGGTCGCAACTACGTCGCCCGCGTCAATCCGGTAAGCGGTATCTGGACTGGGCTCGGTGTGGGCACCGGCGGAACGGTCAGAGCGCTGGCACTCCTGCCCGATGGCACGGCGATCGTGGGCGGCGACTTCACCTCCGCCGGCGGCGTGCCGGGCCGGAACTACATCGCCCGCGTCAATCCAACCACGGGCGCCTGGTCGTCCGTCGGTGCGGGAACCAACGGCCCCGTCAACGCGCTGGCGGTCTTGCTCGACGGCACCGTCATCGTCGGCGGCAGCTTCACCTCCGCCGGCGGCGTCTCCGGTCGCAACAACATCGCGCGCTACACCCCGGGCATCAACGCGTGGTCGTCGCTCGGGGGGGCCGGGTTCGGTGTCAATAACACGGTGCGCGCTCTCAAGGTCCTGCCCGGTGGTGATGTCATCGTCGGCGGAGATTTCACCACCGCCGATGGCCAACCGGCCAACCGCCTCGCGCGTTACTCCCCTGGCGGCAACGCGCCGAGCATCACCGTCCAGCCGCAGCCTGCGGCGGTCTCGCCAGCAGGCACCGCAATCTTCTCCATCACCGCCAACGCCGGCGCGGCAGGCACAGGCGGAATCCCCAGCTTCCAATGGCGCAAGGACGGGGTCGCGATCAACACTGCCACCAACCCCTCCGCCGCAACGGCAACGCTCACGATCACCAACGTCCAGGTCGCGGACCTGGGCACCTACGACTGCCGAGTCACCGGCTCCTGCGGCAGCACCACCAGCACCGCCGCGACACTCACCTTCACGCCCGTTGACCGCTGCTCCCCAGCCGACATCGCTGACGACACCGGCCAGTCCCTCCCACCCTTCGGCGTCGGCGGCATCCCACCCTTCGTAAACAACGGCGTCACCGAAGGCGATTACAACCTCTTCTTCAGCATCTTCTTCAACGGCTGCTCGTTCTAACGTTGATCGATCGTGGACAACGGTCTTCTTCTACGGATCAACGAAACCTCGTGCCTCTGGGTACCCCTTCTTTCCAAGAGCAGACCAGCGCCCACGGCCTCGCCACGCTCGAGTGTCACCGGCTATCCCAATGGCATGGATGACGGTCGAGCCCCGCGCACTCGGACGCCGTGCCTGAGGCTCCGCGAAGGCACGGGTCGATCGCGCCGCGGCACCCCCAATCCCGGCCCCAACAGGGCTGCGAAATGTCGCAACGGGTGAAGCGCAGCCCGCGCCACGCGAGCACAGCACAACCCGCGTAATCGCTCAAGCTCGCCTCGCAACCCCACTCGCGTGCCGTCGAACTCGCAACGCCGATGCGAGAATCGCGGCTGCGATCACCCCCAAGATACCCGTCGCTCCGGTCAGCAGCCAGTCGTACGAACTGAGTGTTGGCGTCACCCAAGCCCCGAGTGCCGAAGCGGTGCCCAAAACAACGACAAATCGCGGGCATCGATCAACGCTCGCGCGCCACGCCAACGCCGCGATCGCTGGAATCGCCAGGCCGATCGGAAGCACGATGAGCCACAACTCCGGGTAGAGCATCCACTCGGGCTCGCTCATGGCGCCACGCGCACACGTCGCGACCGATCCGGCTTGATACTCCGAATCGACGAACTGAATCCACGGCGACGCGACAAGACAAGCGATCCCGAACAGCGGCAAGCAACGACCAAGCCACGTGCCAGGACGCTCCGCGACGACCAGCATCGCCGCCGCGTCTCGCGCGCCCGCGAGGTGACGTTGAGCGAATGCTGGGCACGGAACCCGAATCTTAAACGCGATGATCACGACCGCCATCAATCCCAGCCCACCCGTGACCGCTGTCACGAACCAAATCTCCGATAGCCAGATCGGAATGAACCACGCGGCGAATGCCGAGATCCCCCCCACCGCGACGACTGTCCGCGGGCATCGATCACTCATCGCCCGCCACACGAGCGCCACGCACGCTACTACGCCCAACACAATCGGAAGTACGAAAAGCCAGTACCGAAGATTCATTGACCACCCGCGCTCATTGACCGCCGCGAGCGACAGGCGTGCAACCGTTCCCGCCCCATGCCCAGCACCGATGATCTGCATCCACGGCGACACAACGAGACACGCAATGCCAACCCAAGGCAGCAATCGCTCAACCCATCTTCGCCCACGCATTGCAATCTCAGTCTTCATCGCCACTTCCCCGATCAGCGGTGACCTGCCCCCATTTTCTGTACCAGTCGCTATGAGAGTCGGTGCATCGTACTGACCTCCGGCGTGTTCTGGCACGC
>JAIEQQ010000542.1 GCA_019747615.1 Phycisphaerales bacterium | reverse complement strand
TCGGCAACGGCCAACGCTCGGATAGAAGAATGAGACTCCCCGCTTGACTTCCAGCAGGTCTTCATAGAAGTGGCACGTTACAGCGTGCCGAGGCGGCCGCCGTCAATGGGGAGGTTTACGCCATTGATGTACCCGGCCAGCGGGGAGCAGAGGAACGCGACTGCGGCGCCGATCTCGGCGGCTTCGCCGAAGCGCCCGGCGGGCGTCGCGGCGATGATGTCGCGCTTCACGTCGTCCTCGCTGATGTTGCCCCTGGCCGCGCGGCCCTTGACGATCGATGCGAGTCGATCGGTGCTTGTGTAGCCGGGGAGGATGTTGTTGGCGGTGATGCCGAAGCCGCCGAGCTCGGTCGCGAGGCACTTGGCCCATGCCGCGACGGCGGGGCGGACGATGTTGCTGACGCCGAGGTTTGGGATCGGCTGCTTGACGCTCGTGCTGGTGATGTTGATGATGCGCCCGTACATCGCGGTTTTCATGCCGGGGACGATGAGCTGGGTGAGCAGGTGAGCCGCGATGAGTTGTGCGTTGATTGCGCCGAGGATGGATTCGGGTGTGGCGTCGATCGCGCTTCCGGGCGCTGGGCCGCCGGTGTTGTTGATGATGATCGTGTAGTCGCCGGGGGAGCGTGTGAGATGATCGCGGACCGCGAGCTGAGCCGCGGTGGGGTTCGCGAGATCGGCGAGCAGTGTGTCGTGCGGGGCGCTCGGCATCGGCGGGAGAGACTGCAAAGCGGTGGCGAGTTTCGCGGGATCACGCCCGAGCAGCGTGACGCGAGCGCCATGGCCGGCGAGGGCCTGAGCGCAGGCGAGACCGATGCCGCTGGTGGAGCCGCAGACCAGGGCGCGACGGTTGCTGAGCGGGAGCGTCATAGGCAAGTTCGATGAAAGGTGTCCAGATGAAGAAGGCATCGAGGCACGCGGCATCGAGGCATGAGTGAAGAAACGCCGCGGGTGCGACCGACCGCTGGATTACTTCTTGCCGCGAGCGAAGTGGACCAGTGGAATGGTGGCCATGGTGTGCAGGCCGGGTTGGGCGGCGAGCAGGGGTTTGATCGAGTTCAGCGTGATCGAGCTGGTGGCGATGTCGCCGTGAACGCCGCCTTCGAAGACCATGTTGATCTTGGGCTCACCGTTGACGATGACGCGGTCGCCGGGCTCGGGGCTCTTCTGGCCGATGGAGGCCTGGAAGACGAGCGTGAGGACGGTCTTGCCCTTGCTCTTGCCGATGGCGACTTGTCGCACGCCGCAGGCGTTGCCCTTCTTGATCGGACCGAGGCCGCAGGTCATGGCCTTGGTGGCCTTGACGGGCTCGATGGTCTCGGACCACTTGTCGATCTTCCAGCCCAGGTTGCTGGCAACGAAGTGGAGCGACTCGCCGAGGCCGACGTGGCGGAGCCAGCCAGCCTTGATGCCGGCGGCGAAGTCGGCGTCGTTCAGCGTGGCGCCGATCTTCTTCTGGAAGGGGATGCGCCGGGTGGTGGCGTCTTGGATGCGGTGGATCTCGAGGGAATCGACGGACTTGCAGGCGGTGGTGGCGAAGACCGCCGCGGCGTCCATGAGGAATCCCGGGTTGACGCCGGTGCCCAGCAGACGTGCCTCGAATCGATGAGCGAGCGTGTCGAGTTCCTTGGCGAGCTTCTTGTGGCGCAGCTCGGGCCAGACGAGTTCTTCGCAGGTGCTGACGACCGCCATGCCGGCCTTGAGCAGGATGCGGAAGGTGTCGGCGCAGGCGCGGAGGTCGCTGGCGGTGGTGACGATCGCGACGTCAAACTTCGACCAATCGGCGATATCGTGCAGCGAGCCGACGACTTTGGTTGACGACTTCACGCCCGGAACCACTTTGCTCAGGGGCTTGCCGATCATCTCGGGGCTGATGTCAACCGCGGCGGTGACGACGCCGAGCTTTCGGTCGTAGAGGTCGCGGACGACGCGCTGACCGAGTGGGCCCAAACCGACGTGGAGGACTTTGAGCATGGCGGTTCCGGTGGCAGAGGGGTGTTTGAGTTCGGAGCGAGCGGATCGTACACGAGAGGCGGGTAGAATGGAAGGACCGGGCGTCCGGTCTTGCACGCGCCTTTGCGATTGCCGCGATCACCGCACCGAATCAAGGAACACATCATGTCGAACGCCAACACGACCCCTGTCATCCTCGCCGCGAAGCGCACGCCTGTTGGTCGGTTCATGGGCGGGCTGAGCAAGGTGCCATCGCCGCAGCTTGGTGCGTATGCGATCGCGGCGGCGCTGGAGTCTTTGGGCGGGGCCGCGAAGGTTGGGGCGCAGATCGACGAGTGCATCATGGGCTGCGTGCTTCAGGCGGGGCTCGGACAGAACCCCGCGCGTCAGGCCGGGCTGAAGGCCGGGCTGCCGGACACGCTCAGCGCTCAGACGATCAACAAGGTGTGCGGATCGGGGCTTCAGGCGGTCATGCTCGCGGCCCAGTCGATCAAGGCGGGTGACAACCAGCTTGTGGTGGCCGGCGGCTTTGAGAACATGACCGCGGCGCCGCACTTTGCACGTATTCGCGAGGGTGTGAAGTACGGCCCGACGCAGATGGAAGACCACATGGCGTACGACGGCCTGCGCTGCGCCTTTGAAGGTTGCGCGATGGGCAACAGCGCAGATCACATCGCCCGCAAGTTTGAGATCAGCCGCGCGGAGCAGGATCGCTTCGCGGTGCAGAGCAACGTGCGAGCCGCGGAGGCGATCAAGCAGGGGTGGTTCAAGAATGAGATCGTCGCGCTCACCGGCGAGCAGTGCTTGGACAAGAAGTCGCCCGGCGTTGCGAACGACGAGGGCGTGCGCGGCGAGTCGACGCTCGAGAGCGTTGGCAAGCTCCGCCCGGCGTTCGAGAAGGAAGGGACCGTGACCGCGGCGAACGCGAGCCAGATCTCCGATGGCGGTGCGGCGCTTGTCGTGGCGAGCCTGGCCAAGGCGGAGGCGCTGGGCGTTAAGCCCGTCGCTCGCATCATCAGCTACGCCACCAGCGGCGTGGCACCCAAAGACATCTTCGCGGCCCCGATCGAGGGCATCCGCATGGCGCTGGAAAAGGCCAAGCTCGGCGCCAAGGACATCGATCTGTTTGAGATCAATGAGGCGTTCGCGGCTCAGGTGCTCTGTAACCTCAAGGGCCTGAAGGCTCTCGGGCACGACATCCCCGAAGCGAAGCTCAACATCACCGGCGGCGGCATCGCCATCGGCCACCCGATCGGCGGCTCTGGCGCTCGCGTGCTGACCACGCTGATTCACCAGCTCATCCGCACCGGTGGCAAGCGCGGCGTCGCGGCCCTGTGCCTCGGCGGCGGCAACAGCGTCGCGATGGTCGTTGAGATCTGATCAAAGTTCGGCGACTTCTACGCCGGTTGAGACATCACGACCAGATCGTCGCGATGAACGAGTTCCTCGCCAAGGGTGTAGCCCAGGCGGGCCTCGATCTCGCTTGATCGTTGGCCTTGGATCGCGCGGGCCTCTTCGTGGGTGTATGACGCGAGGCCGCGGGCGATCACGCGCCCGGTGTCGTCGAGGATGTCGATCGATGAGCCGCGATCGAAGGTGCCTCGGACGCTCACGACTCCTCGCGGGAGCAGCGAAGCGCCGCGCTGGACGATGGCGGTTGCGGCGCCGGGGTCAACCGTGACTGAGCCTGTGACGCGCACGCCGGCGACGATCCAGGCGTCACGACGCGAGGCGGCGCCGGGGCCGCCGACATCGAACATGGTGCCGAGGTTCTCGCCATCGAGTAGGCGCAGCAGGACGTTCGGCTCTGCGCCGGAGGCGATGATCGACGCGACGCCAAGCGAACTGGCGACCCCCATGGCGTGGAGCTTGCTGGCCATGCCGCCGACGCCGGTGAGCGTCTTCTCGCGCGAGACGTGCGACTGCAGGGCGCTTGCGCTCTCGGCGCCGGAGAGCCGAACGCTCGGAATCACGCGCGTGGGGTCGCCGTCTTGATAGAGGCCCGATGCGGTGGAGAGCACGATCATCAGATCGGCGGAGATCAAGCCGGCGACGTGGGCGGCCAGCGCGTCGTTATCGCCGAAGCGGATCTCGTCGTAGCTGACGGTGTCGTTCTCGTTGATGATGGGCACGACGCCGGCGCTGCTCAGTGCGCCCAGGACGCGCCGGGCGTTGAGGTAGCGCGTGCGGTTGACGAAGTCGTCGGAAATCAACAGGACCTGGGCGCTGGCGAGCGACTGGCGGCTGAGCGCACTGTGCCAGGCCTGCATGAGCTGCGGCTGCCCGATCGCTGCGGCGGCCTGCTTGCGGACGATGTCGGCTGGGGGCGTATCGAGGCCCAGGGCGCGGAAGCCGCAAGCGACGGCACCGGAAGAGACCACGGTGACATCGACGCCGCCGCGGCGGACGCGGGCGATCTGGTCGCTGAGGGCGTCAATGCGATCGCTGGAGAGCTTGCCGCCGGGCGCGAGGACGGCCGAGCCGATCTTGAGGACCAGACGCTTGGGGGTAGGAATGAGGCGGGGTTCGGGCATCGCGGCAACATTAGGGGTCTGCGAACTTGGGTGAAAATCTCCCGTTGCGGTGGCGCTTTGGTATGCTGGAGGTGATGCATCATGCCGGGAGCATCTCGACGGGGCCGACCGATCGTGCAGCGGCGCGCCCGATGGGCATGGGGGCGGGGCTGAGTGGTGAGCGCGCGACGGCGGTGGCGGCGCAGGAGGCGGCGGAGCGGGCGTTGTCTGAGCTGGGGCTGTCGCTGGGTGCGACGCCGATCACGATCGAACCGCGTGCGGGTGGTCAACGTCGCGAGGATGAAGGCGCGTCGCCTTCGCGCGCGGGCGGCTCGGTGAGCGCGACGGGCGATGTTGATCTGGCGATCGTGGCGATTTCGCCGCACCATGTGCCGTCGGTTGGCGAGGCGCTGGATGCGATCGGTCGGGTGCTTTCGCCTCGGAACATCATGCTGGTGAGCGCCGAGGCGGTGCTGGGCGGGTTCTTGGAGCTGGAGGGCGTGCCGGGGATATCGGTGATGGCGGCAAGTTTGCCGGGGGTCGGGATTCACGCGTTTTCGAGCGATGACCTGCCGCTGACGTTGGGAGTTGATGAGGAGGCGGATGCGAAGGGTGATCTGGCGGAGATCGCCATGGCGGCGGGGATCACGGGGCAACATCGCTGCACGATCCTCGCGGCGGACCCATTCAGCGTGCCGATCACCGGGATCCTGCCGGTGCTTTCGCGAGCGAGGTCGTTGTGCTCGCCGGAGGGGGCGGGGCGGAGCGGTGGCACATCCGGGCAGGATGACGTGACGCGGCGCGGGCCGATCGTCGGTGGCGTTGCGTCGGCGGCGATGCGATCGGGCGGGAACGTGCTCGCGGTGAATGGCAAGGTGCGGCGGCAGGGGCTGGTGGGCGTGTCGTTGAGCGGGCCGATCCGGGCGGATGCGGTGGTGAGCCAGGGCTGCCGCGCGATCGGCCCGAACATGATCGTGACGAGCGCTAAGAGCAATGTCATTCTCTCGCTGGGCGGGCGGCCGGCGCTGACGGTGATCCGCGAGCAGATCGATTTGCTTCCGGAGGAGCATCGGCAGTTGCTGTCGCGGGGGCTGATGCTCGGGCGAGTGGTGGATGAGTATCGCGATCGCTTCGGACCGGGGGACTATTTGATTCGAGCGGTGACAAAGGTGTCGCCGGAGGACAACGCGATCATGGTCGCCGACCAGTTCCGCGTGGGTCAGACGGTGCGGCTGCACTTGCGTGATGCGCAGACCGCCGAGCGCGACCTGGCCATGCTGATGGACATGCAGGCGCTGGACCAGCGGCCGGTCGGCGGGCTCTTGATCACCTGCAACGGCCGCGGGACGAGATTGTTCAGCAAGCCGAACCACGATGTCACCGCGATCCAGCGCGCGTTCTTCGATACCTCCGGCCCGGAGCAAGACCAAGCTGGCGAGCAGCGAGCCAAGGGGGGCAAGATCATCCGGCCTGTGATGGGCTTTCCGCTGTCGGGCTATTTCGCGGCTGGAGAGATCGGGCCGGTGGGTGACGGCGTGTTTTTGCACGGGCACACGGCCTGCGCGGTGCTGTTTCGGCGGATGTAGGGAGGAAGCTTGAGGCTTGAGGCGTGGGGTGTGAGGGGGGGGCAGTCCGAGGGGGCCGGAAGACTCTTGGTGATTGTTGTGGTCACGAGTATCTTGGAGCGATGCCCCCTCCGCCGCGAAGCGCGGCACCTCCCCCGGTAGGAACCGGGGGAGGGTGGTGCGCTGTAGGAACCGGAGGCGGGTGGTGCGGAGATCCCTGCGGTTGCCAACCCGACCCTACTTCAGCTCAACACTCCAATACGCATTATCGAGGAAGGCTTTCCACGACGCGTACTTGTCCTGGCCCAGGCGCAGGGCGATCAGCGGGTTGCGCTTGGGCATCACGGGCTTGCGGATGAGCTTGATGTTGGCCTGCTGGGGCGTGCGCCCGCCCTTGCGCGCGTTGCAGCGGATGCACGCGCACACGAGGTTGTCCCAGGTGTCCTTGCCCGATTGGCTTCGCGGCACGACGTGGTCGATTGACAGCTCGTTGGTCGGGAAGTGCTTGCCGCAATACTGGCATTGGTTCCGGTCGCGCGCGAAGAGGTTGCGGCGGTTGAGCTTCACGCCCTGCGCCGGCAGCCGGTCATAGCCGAGCAAACGCACGATGCGAGGCACCGCGATCTGGAGGCGGACCGTGTGGACCCAGTCGTGTTTCTCGGCCTCGAACTGGTGCTGAAATGACGCCAGCTCGGTCCAGGACTCGAAGTCGTACTGCTGGTAGACGCCGTCGTTGACCGTGATGACCTCGGCCATGTCGCGCGCGAGCATCGTGAACGCACGTCGGGCGCTGACCACGCGAACGGCCATGTACAGCTTGTTCAAGACGAGAACTTTGGAGTCGAGGCCAGCGGCGGGAATCGAGGCCGCGGCGGGGGCGTCATCGCCGCCGACGAAATCTTCGCCGAACACGTCGTCTGGCACTCCATGCCGATCGAACCTGTCACTCATGGAAAACTCTCCGGCTTGGCGACTCCGTCGCAAGCCCTGGGTCCACGAACACAGCCCTAGATGTTATCACGGACCTTGGGGGCGAGTCGAGTCGAATTGTGAGGGGATCGTCAAGGCATCGGTGGTGGCGAAATCGGGATGGTGTGACCGGCGGGGGGGCTGGGGGCGGGGGGGCGGTGCCGGTTCGCTGGC
>JAIEQQ010000737.1 GCA_019747615.1 Phycisphaerales bacterium | reverse complement strand
CCCCGGCGCGATCAGCGTCGCCTGCCCCTTGAACTCAATCGTCCCAGCGCCGTCGTCTCGCTTGTGAACGCCCACCACGACGCGGATCGAATGCCCCGGGCGCACAAACGTCCCGTACTTCAACGCCCGCACGCCGCCGAGCACCATCCGGCGCGCCGGCCGCCCGGCCTCGCGGTCGCCCGCATCGATCATCGCCCGCGCCGCCTGCACCATCGACTCCAGCATCAGCACGCCCGGCAACACCGGGAAGTCCGCAAAGTGATCCTGAAGGTACTCCTCGGCCCGAGAAACCTGCTTGATCGTCGTGATGCTTGCTTCGGTGCGCTCGAGCACCGCGTCCACCAGATTGAAGTGCATGAGCCGAGTCTATCCGCTCGCCTCGGTCTTCCGCCTGCTGCCGCGATCGCCCGTGCCGCCCCACCGACCGCGCCACGCCCAAGCGCTGGTACCATCCCTGCGTGCCCTCTTCCCCCAGTGCGTCCCAGCCCGTCTTTGAGCCCGCGCTCTGCGTGCGCCATTGGGATTGGTCCGAGACCTCGCAGGTCGTCTCGCTCTTCACCCGCACCCGCGGCGTCCTGCGCGTCCTGGCCAAAGGCTCCAAGCGTCCCGGCACCCCCTACAGCGGCGGCGTCGAATCCCTCACGCTCGGCGACGCCGGCATCATCATCAAGTCCGCCAGCGATCTGTGCATCCTGACCGAGTGGGACCTCCGCGACCCCATGCTTCACCTGCGCTCAAGCCTCACCGCCTTCAACGCGGCGCACTACATCGCCGACACCATCGGCCACCTGATCATCGACGCCGACCCGCACCCGGCGCTGTTTGATCGCACGCTCGACGCGCTGCGAGCGCTGGCGAGCCCGAGCCGCGCCGTGTTCGCCGTGCTGGCGCGATTCCAGTGGGCAGCCTTGGTCGAGGCCGGATACAAGCCCGAGCTCCGGATCGATCTCAAGACTCGCCAGCCGCTGAGCGCCAGCGCACCGCTCGCCTTTGACCCCGCCCTTGGCGCACTGACCGACGCGATGACGCCCGGCACCTGGCGGCTCAGCCCCGGCACGCTGGACGTGTTGCGCCGGCTCGAGTCTCAAGAGCCCGATAAGCGAAGGGCACCGCTGCAAAGCGTGGAGCGGGCGAGCCGCTTTTTGGCCGCATACACCGGCTGGCTCGTCGGTCGTCCGCTGCCCACCGCCTCGCTGGTCTTCGCAGACCACATCACTGGCGCCGCAAACGTCCGAGAAATCCTCACCGGTGAAACGAAGGGAGTTCATCGATGAAGTCCATCGCGAAGCCCGTCGATACTCCCCTGAAGAGGAAAACTGTCAGCCGGCCCGCGTTGCTCCGCAATGAACCCTGAGACTCTCGAAAAAGTGCTTTCGTGCAAGAGCCTGCCCAGCTTGCCGGCGGTCGCGTTGCGCGTCATCGAGCTGACGCAGGACAACTCGGTCCGCACCGCCGAGCTGGCGGCAACGATCACCAACGATCAGGGCCTCTCGGCCAAGCTCCTGCGCACCGTCAACTCCTCGTTCTACGCCCTTCGCAAGCCCTGCACATCCATTCAGCAGGCCATCGTCATGCTCGGCTTCAACGCCGTCAAGACGCTCGCGCTGGGCTTCTCGCTGGTCAGCTCCATCGCCGAAGAACGCGATACCACGTTTGACTATCAGGCCTATTGGCGCCGCGGCCTGCTCTCGGGCGTCGCCGGCAAGGTCTTCGCCCGCGCCATCGGCTCTCGCTGCGAGGAAGAGTGCTTCCTGGGCGGCCTGCTGCAAGACATCGGCATGATCGCGATGCACCGCTCGCTCGGTGCCGAGTACGCCGCGGTCTTGGCCAAGGCTGGCAGCGATCACCGCCAACTGATCCGTCACGAACTGGCGGACCTTGAGCTCTCGCACGCCGACGTGGGCTCGATGCTCGCGACGCGCTGGAAGCTGCCGCCGCTGCTGGCTCTGCCGATCAAGTACCACGAGCGCCCGAGCGCCGCGCCGCAGGAGTGCCTGGAGATCTGCAAGGCCGTCGGCCTCGGCAATGTCGCATCGGATCTGCTGGGCAGTTCAGAGCCGGGCCTCGTGCTCAAGCGTCTGTACACCAAAAGCCAGGAACTTGGCGGCCTCTCGCCAGCCGATGTTGACGCCGCGATGAAGTCGGTGCAGATGGGCGTGAAGGAAGTCGCACACCTGCTCAACCTCGATGTCGGCCAGATCAAGGACTCCGCCGAGGTCATCGAGAAGGCCCACAGCCAACTCGCGGCGATCCAAATCCCCTTCGCCGAGGACGCCTCGACGGACGACGTCTCGACCGACCCGGAGACTGGTGTCGCCAACCGTCTGACTTTCAACCGAAATCTTGTCACCGGCTTCGCCCAGACCGAGAGCAACCCCGCCGAGCCCTTCTCCATCGCGATCCTGCACATCGATGACGTCGCCGAGCTCCGCTCGGTCCACGGCGAAGCCTATTTGTCCACGCTGCTGGCCAACGTCGGGCACATGCTCAAGTCGCACTTCGACGAGTCCAACTTCCTCGTGTGCCGCTATGACGATGAACGCTTCGGCGTCATCATGGCCCGCACCGACCGGACCACAGCGATCAAGGTCATCGACGGTGCCCGCGCCCGTATCGCCAACGCGCCGATCAACTGTCAGCCCACCGGACTCGTGTCAGCGGCGCTCGCCGTCACGCTCAGCGCCGGCGTCTGCACCCGCGATCTCACGACGATGTCACGCGTCAACAGCCCCGACGACCAGGTCGACCTGGCCAACAGGGCGGTCGATGCCGCCATCCGCGCCGGCGGCGGCTGCAGCCGCGTGTACGCGCCGCGCGCCGCGGCCTGATCGCGCCTCACCCTCAGACCAAACCACCCGCTCACGCCGGCAGCATCGTGCCGATCGTCCTCGCTGCGCCGCGCCCCATCGGCATCTCTGCGATCACCCGACGCACATCCTCGACACTCACGCGACCGATCGCCTCGAGCTCCTCCTCCAGCGATCGGCGATTGCCCGAGTACAGCCACTGACGACCGATCCGATGCATCCGCCCCTCGGGCTGCTCGCCGGCCAGTGTCACGCCCGTGGCCACCTTCGCTCTCACGCGGTTCACATCGCCCGCGGTGATCGTCTCAGCCACGCCCGCGATCTCCTTCTCCACCGCCGCCCACGCCTCATCGAGATTCGCCGGATCGCAGACCAGAAACGTGCGGATGTCGCCGATGCCGTCCTTGGGCTCAAATGCGGTGTCAGCCTCCTCCGCCAGCCCCGTCTCGATCAGCGCCCAGTGGAGCCGGCTGTTATCCGAGCCGCCCAAGAGCTGAGCCGCGACGAACGCGGCGTACCGGCGCGGGTCATCGGCGCTTGGCCCCGCGCTCAGCATCACGCGATACGCTCGGCTCACCTTCGCGTCGCGCATCTCAAACTCCCGCGCGACGAGCTTCGGCTCAACGTACCGGCGCACCGCGCCGGTCTTGGCCCAGTGCCCGCACGACGCCTCGATCTGCCTCACCGCCAGATCAAAGTCCACCTTGCCCGAGAGCGCGACCACTGTATTGTCGGCGCTGTACCGCTGATCAAAGTACGCCTGCATCGAATCTCGCTTCAGCTCGGTGATCGTCTCCTTCGTGCCCAGCACGCGATACGCCAGCGTGTGCCCGGTGTAGTGCTCCTCGATCGCGCGCTCGTAGAGCCGGAACGCCGGATCGTCCTCGTACATCGCGATCTCTTCGAGGATGACCGCTTTTTCGGTGTCAAAGTCCGCCTGGCGAAGCGCCGGACGCATCATGTCCTGCAACACGTCCAACCCCTGGTTCAGCCGATCCGGCAGCATCGAGCCGTAGAAGACCGTCATCTCGCTGGAGGTGTACGCGTTGCTCTTGGCGCCCATCGCGTCAAACTCGCGGTTGATCTGCTCGGCGGTACGCCGCGTGGTGCCCTTGAACATCATGTGCTCAAGAAAGTGGCTCACGCCCATCGTCGCCGCCGCCTCGTCACGCGCGCCGGTCTTGACGAAGAACCCGACGCTGGCGGTGTGCGCCGACGGGTCACATTCGCCGATGATCGTCAGGCCGTTGGAGAGATTGGCGTAGTCAAATCGGTCGCTCATGCACCGAGCGTAGAACCGCCAGCGGACAGCCGACAACGGTGGCCGTTTACGCCTCGCCCCGCCCATCTGCCCCCATCGCCGCCAAGAGACGTTCGCACACGCGACCCGGCGAATCTGCACCGCACACCACCGAGCTGACCGCCACCCCGCGACAGCCCGCAGCGGCCAGTTCCCCCACGTTTTCCGGTGTGATCCCGCCGATCGCCAAGTGCGGCACCCGCCGCAGCCGCTCGTCGGCCAGATACGCCCGCAAGTACTTCTCGCCGCTCGTCTCGCGGGACTTGGTCGTGGTCAGGAACATCGCCCCGACTCCGCACACATCCGCCCCAGCGCCAACCGCTGCCCGAGCCTCTTCCAGCGAGTGTGTCGAGACCCCGATCAGCAGCCGCTCGCCGCCGATGCGCCGGGCGTCGGCGACGCTCAGGTCATCCTGCCCCAGGTGCACGCCATCGGCACCACTGAGCACCGCGATGTCGGGCCGGTCGTTGATGATCACGCTCGCACGAGCGCCGCCGGCACCCGCCCCGGACCCGCTGCTGGCAATCCCCACCAGCCGCCGGGCGCGTCCAAGCAACTCGCGATCGGTCAGCGTCTTCTCGCGGAGCTGGATGCAATCGGCACCCGCCGCGATCGCCTCCCTGGCGACCTCCCACCACGCTCGCTTGCACATCGCCTCGGTGATCAGCACGCACAGCCGCCACTGGGGACACGCCTGCGCCGCCGACCCGTGAGCCGCCGCCCCGAACGCCAGCACGATCGCCTTCTCGATGTCGTACACTCGGTATCGCAGCCCCTCAATGCCGGCACTGCCACCACCGCCGCCCCGGATCTTCGCCGCCTCTTCGATGCTCCGAAGCGCCTCGCCGACGCGTTTGCCCGCCGCGATGGCCACATCGCGCATTGACGATCGCGTCAGCTCGGTATCGACCTTGATCGTCGTGCCGACATCGCCGGGCGTGTCGCGGGCCGATTGCAGCTCGAACTCCGTCCACCCCGCGGCTTCGACGCACTGCTGGAGGGCGTGCCGCGCGACCTTGATACGTTCACAGAGGGCCGAATCGTTCAGGTGAAACCGCGCGACATCTTCCACCACGCGCAGGCCCTCGCGAGCCCGGTTCAGGTTGGCGTCGATGATCCGTAAAGAACTCTCCACACCCGAGCGTAGCCGCGGAATCCTGCCGTTCCGTGCCCGTTTGAGCCGATAGACTGCGCCCATATGACTCACGCTCAACACCCCGCGATCGAACCCTGCGTGCTCATCATCTTCGGCGCCAGCGGCGATCTCACGAAACGCAAGCTGATCCCTGCGCTCTACGACCTGGATCGCCAGGGCCGCTTGCCAGAGCAATTGTGCATCTTGGGCGTCTCTCGCACCGAGCTCTCCGACGACGCCTTCCGCGACAAGATGAAGGAATCGGTCAAGGAGTTCGCCAGCGTCTTTGACGACGCGGTCTGGGCCCGCTTCGCCCCGCGCCTCCGCTACCTCGCCGGCGACGGCGGCTCGCCCGAGTCCTTCCCCGCGCTCTCCAAGAAAATCGTCGACCTCGGCGCGGAGTACAAGATCCTCCGCGAGGGCGGCTCGCCCAATGTCCTGTTCTATCTCTCGGTCTCGCCGAAGCTCTACGAGCCGATCATCGACAACATCGGCGCCGCGGGCCTGGTCACCGAGGGCCACCGCTGGTGCTCGCTGAACGCCGCGTCCATGCCCTGGCAGCGCATCATCATCGAGAAGCCCTTCGGCACCGATCTGCCCTCGACGGTCTCGCTCAACCAGTGCCTTGGGCGCGTGTTCGAGGAGGACGCGATCTTCCGCATCGATCACTACCTGGGCAAGGAACTCGTCCAGAACATCCTGGTGATGCGCTTCGCCAACACGTTCTTCGAGCCCATGTGGAACCGCACGTACATCGATCACGTCCAGATCACCGCCGCGGAGACCGTCGGCGTCGGCTCGCGCGCGGCGAACTTTTACGATACCGCCGGCGCCCTCCGCGACATGATTCAGAGCCACCTCATTCAGGTCCTCTGCCTCGTGGCGATCGAGCCGCCGAGCGTCTACGACGCCAGCGCCATCATGCGGGAGAAGATCAAGCTGATCAACAGCTGCCCGACGCTCACCGACGAGCAGGCCCAGACCAGCGCCGTCTTCGGGCGCTACACCAAGGGCTCGAAGCCCGAGGACAAGGCGTATATCGACGAACCCGGCGTGGATCCCAAGCGTGCCACCGAGACCTACGCCGCGATCCGGCTCGGCTTTGACAACTGGCGCTGGGCCGGCGTGCCCTTCTTCCTCCGCTCGGGCAAACGCATGGCCGCCAAGCGCACCGAGGTCATGGTCCAGTTCCGCAAACCGCCGACCAACCTCTTCCGCCACCTTGACCCGGCCCTGGCCGATCGACCGCCCAACCGCCTGCTGATCACGATCGCCCCGCGCGAGGGCATCTCGCTGCGCATGGAGGGCAAGGTCCCCGGCTCGGGCATCAAGCTCGCCTCGGCCTCGCTCGATCTGGACTATCTGAACTCCTTCGGCGGCGAGGTCATCGAAGCCTACGGCCCGCTCATCCTGGACGCCATCCGCGGCGACCGCACCCTCTACAAGCACCGAGACGAAGTCGAAGGCGGCTGGCGCGTCTGCGATCCGTTCCTCAACTCGGCCAAGCTCCGCCAAGAGATCCAGGACTACGCCCCGGGCACCTGGGGCCCAAAGGCCGCCGACGCCATCATCGGCGCCGGCAGCAGCCCGGGCCTTGATCGCCGCTGGCACAACATGGACGCCGCGAGCGACGCCCGCCCGGCCTGAGATGCGCTGCGACGTGCGGCCGGGCTCTATCATCGGCGGATGTCTGACGATCTCATCCCGCTTGATCTGCCCGCCATCGCCCCGCGCCTGCCCGGCAAGGTGATGCTCCGCGCCACCGCCGATGACGCCATCGACGCCCTGGCCGCGGACATCCTGCTCCAGGCGATGCAGTGCGTCCGCTCGTTTTCGGATTTCCACATCGCCCTCTCCGGCGGCAGCACGCCGCTGCCGCT
>JAIEQQ010000265.1 GCA_019747615.1 Phycisphaerales bacterium | reverse complement strand
AAGTCATCGTCGGCTGCGGCGCGCTGATCCGTCGCGACGTCTTCCTCAGCGTCGGCGGTTACGACGCGAGCTTTGACTACTACGCCGAGGAGTACGACCTGTGCGCCAAGCTCCTCCTGGCCGGCTGGTGTGTCGGCTTTGATCGCCGCTTCCGCGTACTGCACGAGAAGAGCGCCAGCAACCGCGACATGGGCCGCATCCTGCGGCGGCTCATCCGCAACAACGCCATCGTTGCCATGCGCTACGCGCCCGCATCCGAGCTTCGATCCGAGCTCTCGGCGCTCGTCTCACGCTACTTCCGCATCGCCCGCAAAGAGCACGCTCTCCGCGGCTACGCCCTCGGCGTTGCCGAAACCCTGGCCCGCGTGCCCGACCTCTCGCGCCGCGAAATGCCACAGGAACTCTGGGACCGGTTCACCGGCCTCGCCGCCGCCAGAGCCCGCATCGATCGCGCGATCCACGACGCCAGCGGCCCCGACGCCTTCGGCCCCGTCGCGATCGTGTCCCCCGGCAAGAACGCCGGCGTCATCACCAGCGCCCTGCTCGAGCGGGGCATCCAGATCATCGACAACACCGCCACCGCCCGCACACTGTTCATCGGCACGTTCTCCCCGGGTCCGATGCTCGACGCGATCGACGCAGCCCAGCGGAACTTCCCCGGTCATCGCGTGCTCAGCCCGTGGGACGTCGGCCCCGTTCCGAGCGTGAAGGATCTCGCCGATGCCGAACCCCGAGAGCTCCGCGTGCGGTATGCTGCCGCGTCGTGAACGAAGTACATGAGCAATCAAAGGTGTTGATCATCTGCCCGCTGGAGCACGAGCGAGATGTGCTGCGCCGGGCGCTCGGAGCAAAGGCGCGGGAGTTTCGCTGGGTCGTCTCCGGCCCCGGCGGGGCGAGCGTCCGGCGCGCGCTGGAACGCGAGGCCCCCTCGCTCGATCGCAACTCGCTGGTGATCCTCGCCGGGTGCGCCGGCGGGCTCATGGCCGGCGCGGGGCCGATCAGCATCGCGAACGAAGTGATCGACGCCACCACACCCACCCCCCACGCCGCCGCGACGCATCGCGACCATCGGCGATATCTCCGGCCGTCGTCAGTCATCGACGACGTGATCCTCGCCAGCGACGACATGGCCGCGATGATCGATCGACGCCCGATCGTCGGCGTTGACGACGTCGTCGCCAGCGTCGAGGCCAAGCGCTCGCTCTGCGTGCGCACCGGCGGCGTCATCGCCGATATGGAGTCTCACGCGTTCGCCGATCTGGCCACCGAGCTGGGCATCCCCTGGTGCATCCTGCGCGGCATCAGCGACGGCCACACCGAAACACTCCCCCACGGCTGCGAATCTTGGATCGACAACTCCGGACGCACCCGCCTCTGGCGCGTGCTCCTCGCCCTCGCACGCCGGCCCTGGACGCTCCGCGCAATCATCCGCCTCGGCTCTAACACCAAGCGCGCCCTGCGAGCTGTGGCTCGCGTAATCGAACGCATTGCGCAACAACAGCCCCAGCGCGGCCCTGCGCGTTCGTAGACACGATGATCGCAACCATCGCGGAACATCAGTCGCGGAGCGACCGCGCACGAAACAAGCAAGCGAAGTGACCGCGCACAATCGCGAACGAGCCGCGTCAAGCGATCAAACCAGCCGAACCCTCGCGATCACTCAGCGCGCCGCACCGACCGACGCCGGAGACGGCGCCGCCACATCGCCATGATCCCAGGTGATCAGCCCCGGCACGATCGACGACACGAGCCGATCGTCATACGGCAGCACGCGAACCGAGTACCCGTGCTGGCCCGAGTGATTCGGCGCAAAGAGCCCGACGAACTTATGGACACCGTTGTCCAGCGCCTCGCCGTGCTGCATTGTGATGGCCTGCGCATCGGTTAGCTCGCCCAAGGCGTTGACCTTGCCGTGGTAGAGCTGCACGAGCACCTCGCTGGGCTTCAGCGCGCCCAGCGAGATCTTCGCGCTCACGCGAACGGGCGAGCGAACAGCAACCGCGCCGCCGCTGGCCACCTGGCTGGTCACCTCGTGAACCGCGACCTCGTGCCAGTGATGGCGGAAGTGGTCGATGTGATCCGCCAGTTCCTTGGCCTGCACAAGACCGCCGGCGCAGAGGCGCTGGCTGGCGTTGTGCGCCGGGAAGTAGAACTTGGTCGCATAGTCCGTGACCATGCGGTGCGTGTTGAACGCGGGCATCAGCACGCTGATGCAACGCTTCATGCGCTGCAGCCAGCGCCGGGGCAGCCCGCCCTCGTCGCGGTCGTAGTACTCCGGGACGATCTGCGACTCGATGAGCTGGTACAGCGCGCGTGACTCGATGTTGTCGCGTCCCTCCGGATCGCCCTCGCCGTAGTCCTCGCCGCGCCCGATGGCGAAGCCCAGATCAGGATCGCAACCCTCATCCCACCAGCCGTCGAGAATCGAACAGTTGATGCACCCGTTCATCGCGGCCTTCATGCCGCTGGTGCCCGAGGCCTCCAGGCCGCGGATCGGCGTGTTGAGCCAGATATCGCAACCCTGCACCAGCCGGCGCGCCACATGGATGTCGTAGTCCTCGATGAACACCACGCGCCGGTGCTGGCCGCTGCTGCGGATGAAGCTGACGATGTCGCGGATAAGGGCCTTGCCGCCGCCGTCGGCGGGGTGGCTCTTGCCGGCGATGATGACCTGGATGGGCCGATCGGTGCTGGACAGGAGCTTCTTGAGGCGCTCGGTGTCGCGCATCAGCAACGTGCCGCGCTTGTACGTCGCGAAGCGACGAGCGAAGCCGATGGTCAGCACGTCGGCATCCAGCACGCCGGACATGCGCTCGATCTCCGGCGCGCCAGCGCCGCGAGCCGCGAGCTGCTCACGAAGGCGACGGCGGCACCAGGCGACCAGGTGCTCCTTGCGTCGGCTGTGCGCCGCCCAGAGCTCCTCATCGGGGATCTCGTTGATACCCTCCCAGATCGTCGCGTCCTGCGGCGAGTGGTGCCAGCGGTCGCCGATGTACCGATCGAACAATCGCGTAAGCTCGCTGGCGACCCAGAATCGTGAGTGAACGCCGTTGGTAACGTGCCCGATCGGCACGTCCTGCTGCGGGGTGCCGGGCCACATGTTCTTCCACATGCCGCGCGAGACCTCGCCGTGGAGCTTCGAGACGCCGTTGCAGAACCGCGAGGTGCGGATCGCCAGCACCGCCATCGAGAAGAACTCTTTCTTGTCGGCGGTGTTCTCGCGCCCAAGCGCCAAGAGGCCGTCGTGATCAAGCCCCAGGCGATCGAGCCAGTTGCCGAAATACGTGTCGATGAGCGAGGGATGGAAGCGATCGATACCCGCCGGCACCGGCGTGTGCGTCGTGAAGACGTTGGCGCTCGCGACCGACTCGCGGGCCTGATCGAACGTCAGCGTCGGGTGCTTGGCGCGGGCCTCGGCGATGCGCTCCAGCGCAAGGAACGCCGCGTGCCCCTCATTGATGTGGAACACCGTCGGGTCCTCGCCGACGCTCCGCAGCGCGCGAAGGCCGCCGACACCGAGCACGATCTCCTGCTTGATGCGCATCTCGTGATCACCGCCGTAGAGATTGGCCGTGATCTCGCGATCGTCGCGCGAGTTCTCCGGGCAGTTGGCATCCAGCAGGTACAGCGGCACCCGCCCGACATCGCAGCGCCAGATCGAAAGCTGCAGCGTGCGACCCGGCAGCTCGACCGTCACGCGCCGTTGCTGCCCCGTCGCCGGGTCGATCACCCGATGCAGCGGCTGGTTCGGCGCATCCAGATCGCGATAGAGCTCCTGCTGCAAACCATCGGGATTCAGATACTGATGGAAGTACCCGCGACGGTACAGCAAACCCACCGCCACCAGCGGGATCCCAAGCTCGGCAGCGGACTTCAGATGATCACCGGCCAGCACACCCAGGCCGCCGGAGTAAATCTGCATGCACTCTGTCAGCCCGAACTCCGCACAGAAGTACGCCACACGCAGCGGGCGGCTGGCCTGCGACAGCAGGCCGCAGTTCTCCCCAAACCAGCCCGGATGCTGGAAGTGCTCTTGAAGCTGCTGGAACACCGTGCCCAGCGCATGGGTATAGCTGCGATCGCTCGCCGCCCGATCCAGCTTCTCCTGGCTGATCCGACCGAGCATCAGCACCGGGTTGTGATTGCACTGCTCCCAGAGGTCGCGATCAAGACGGGTGAACAGGCCGATGGCGTCGTAGTTCCACGTCCACCAGAGATTGTGCGCAATCGGGAGCAGTTGCTTCAACGACTCCGGAAGGCTCGGGACAACGCGAAAGCTCTGAATCCGCGCCTGGCTTGGGCTGAGCGTGGGTGTCGAGCTTTGAGCGTGGGTGTTGTTGTGCGGCATAGCGACCCTGTGAAAAACGGATTGGAACTGCACGCCGATGGCCAAGCCCGGCAAAGCCGGACGCTCGACAAGCGACAGACGGTATCAGAGAAGACGGGGGACGGTCCGAGAACGAAAGCCTTGACGTTAGTCGGCGTCATCATCGGTCGTTTCGTCGTCGCCCTGTGGTGCGGGTGGTCCGAAGATGCCAGAACCAACCCGAACAAGATTCGACCCCTCGGCAATCGCCGCCTCGTAATCCCCGGACATCCCCATCGACAAGATGTTGAACGCCGAAGACACCAGCCCGACCTTGCGCATCTCCTCGAACAGATCGCGCGTGCGGGCAAACGTCGGTCTCGCGTCCTCGGGCGAGTCGGCGTGCGGGGCCATGGTCATCAGCCCGCGCACCCGCAGGTTCACCATCGAGTCCATCTGCTCGGCCAGGTGAATCGCCGCCGGCAGCAGCACGCCGTGCTTGGTCCCCTCGCCCGAGGCGTTGACCTGAATCAGCACATCGACGACGCGATCAAGCCGCATCGCGATGGCTTGCAGCTCCTCAGCGACGCGCAGCGAATCCACCGAGTGAATGAGCCGGGCGGTATCGATCGCCTTGCGGACCTTGTTCCGCTGCAGGTGCCCAATCATGTGCCAGCGCACCGTGCGATCCGCAGTCGCGCTCGCGTTTGTCGCCGGGCCACTGAGCTTCAGCGGCGCGAGGCCCCGCTGGCGCTGCTGCCACTCGGTGATCATCGCCGCCCGCTGCTGCATCTGCTGGACTTGGTTCTCACCAAAGTCCGTGTGCCCCAGCGAGACCAGCTCGCGCACCTCGTCCATCCCGGCGTACTTGCTCACAGCGACAAGAAGGATGTCGGCACTCGTCCGACCGGACACCCGAGCCGCCACGTCAATGCGCTGGCGGACTTCGGCGTATCGGGAGGCCAAGGACTCGACGCTGGTCACGGGTGGCTCCATGGAGCGCAAGCATAACGTCTTTCGCCAGCGATGCACACGCCCCAGCACCAACAATCCGTGATGAACCGGAGTTTTGCCCCGCCAGATGGGCGGAACTCGTGGCAACGGGTTTGCCGAAGGGGGGATCACCCGGTGATCGCCCATCGTCGCCGATTGCTCAGCCCCACCCCACCCACTATGCTCCGTCCGTCAAATCCTTCCTCTTGGAGAGTCCACACATGCCACTTTCAGTTCCCGGCGTGAATACCGCTGACGTCGGCCTCATCGGCCTCGAAGTCATGGGCAAGAACCTCGCCCTCAACATGGCCGATCACGGCTACAAAGTCGCCGTCTACAACCGCACCACCGCCAAGACCGAAGGGTTCGTCCAGGAAAACCCTCCCAGCGTCTTCGGCTCCACCGGCGGCGGCCTCGTGCCCGCCGCGGATCTGAAGGACTTCGTCGCCTCGATCAAGACCCCCCGCCGCATCGTCCTGCTCGTCAAGGCCGGCATGCCCACCGACGCGACCATCGACGGCCTCAAGCCCCTGCTCAGCAAGGGTGACATCGTCATCGACGGCGGCAACGCCGAGTGGCAGGACACCATGCGCCGCGAGCGCGCCCTCAACGAAATGGGCCTCCTCTTCGTCGGCTCCGGCGTCAGCGGCGGTGAAACCGGCGCCCGCTTCGGCCCCTCACTCATGCCCGGCGGCGCGCCCGAAGCCTGGAAGCACCTCGAGCCCATCTGGCGCGCCATCGCCGCGAAGGTGGACCAGCACACCGGCAAGCCCATCGACGGCGCCTCCCCCGGCAAGCCCGTCAGCGGCGGCGTCGCCTGCACCACCTACATCGGCCCCGGCGGCGCCGGCCACTACGTCAAGATGGTCCACAACGGCATCGAATACGGCGACATGCAGCTCATCTGCGAGGCCTACCACTTCATGCGCGAGTGCCTCGGCATGAGCAACGCCGACATGAGCGCCGTCTTCACCGATTGGAACTCCGGCGACCTGGACAGCTTCCTGGTCGAAATCACCGCCGACATCCTGCGCCAGAAGGACCCGGTCACCGGCAAGGACTTTGTCGACGTGGTGCTCGACGCCGCGGGCCAGAAGGGCACCGGCAAGTGGACCATCAACAGCGCGCTGGACCTCGGCGTCGCCGCCCCGACCATGGCCGAGGCGGTCTTCGCCCGCACCATGAGCAGCAACAAGGCCGAGCGCGTGGCGGCCAGCGCGATCCTCAAGCCGCCAGCCAAGCACCACCACGACACCGGCAACACCCAGAAGAACTGGGTTCAGTGCGTCCGCGATGCGCTCTATTGCAGCAAGATCTGCTCGTACGCACAGGGATTCGCGCTCATGAACGCCGCGGGCAAGGCCAACAACTGGAACCTCAAGCTCGGCGAGATCTCCATGATCTTCCGAGGCGGCTGCATTATCCGCGCCCGATTCCTGCAGAAGATCTTCGAGGCGTATCAGAACAACCCCAGCCTCGCCAACCTGCTCCTGGACCCGTACTTCGCCGGCGTCATCGAGCAGAACCAGGCCAACTGGCGCGCCGTCGTCGCCCGCGCCGCAGTCGATGGCGTCCCCGTCCCCGCCTTCGCCAGCGCGTTGAGCTACTTCGATTCCTACCGCAGCGCCCGCCTGCCGGCCAACCTCCTCCAGGCCCAGCGCGACTACTTCGGCGCTCACACCTACGAACGCGTCGACGAGCCCCGCGGCCAGTTCTACCACATCGACTGGCCCGAATCCGGCCGCCCACAACTGCGCATGTGATCCAATCAGTCCCACCCTCCCCCGGTTCCGACCGGGGGAGGTGCC
>JAIEQQ010000195.1 GCA_019747615.1 Phycisphaerales bacterium | reverse complement strand
CGCCCGACCGGCATCGGTCAGCCCGCCGGCGGGGTCCTTGATCGGCTGCGACTCTTTCGCGGGCGACTTCTTGGCGCTGGACTTTTTGGCCGGCGACTTCTTGGCGGCGGACTTCTTCATCCCGCCGCCGGCCTTCTTGGCGGGCTTGCTGGACTTCTTGGTGGCCTTCTTCTTGGTCTTCTTCGCCATGTCGTTCTCCACGTCTGCGTGAGTACCAGAGGCCGACCGTCACTCGCGGCGGCCCCGGCCTCTGGCCTTCAGCATACCGCGCCGCGGGCGAAAGTTACAAATCAACGTGATGATTGCGGCAAACCACGCGACGGAGGGTCATCGCTGCGACGGGTCCACCGCCTCGGCGGCCTTGGCGAGCGTCTCCAGCCGCTTGGTGTCCTTGGCCGCGGCGGCGTCGGGGGCTGAGGAGCCGGGGGCGGTGGGAGCGGAGAAGACCGCGAGGCGGAAGTCCTCAACGGCCCAGCGGAAAACCTCCACCTCCGCAGGGAGAGCGCCGGGCTGCAAGGTCCAGAGGCCCGCGTCAGCGTTGACCGTCGGAGCCGCGCGTCGAGACAGGGGCATGGCCCCGCCCCCCCGCGCCTTCCCCCCCACCCCCACCGCCCCCCCACCGCCCGGGCCGCCCGCCGCCTGGGCTCGCTGGCGTTCGGCGGTCATCGCGCGTGAGACCCACGCCGTGAGGCGCTTGTGCCAGGGGTTGATCGTGGCCAGGAGCTGCGTCTCGGCGCCGCTGCCGTCTTCGCGGAGATTGAGCAGTCGCTGGCGCATGGCCTGGGCGTAGAGCGGGTAGCGCTGGAGGCGGTCCCAAGGTGTGAGGTGCAGGAAGCCGGGGGGCATGAGGTACGCCGCGTGCTCGCGGATGTCGGCGATGCTGGCGGCCCAGAGGCGGTTGGTGCCGGTGGAGAGGCGCTTGGCCACGAGAAAGCGCGGCTCGAGGACCTTGCCCACGAACGACGACGTGTCGATGAGCGTCTGGCCGAGCCTCCCCCACTGCTGTTGCAGGCGTTCGTCGAACGCTTCGCGATCGCGGATCGGCGGCTGGCCGAACATGAACACACGCTCGCAGGTGATGCAGCACATCGCGTCGTGCAGGTCTTTGGCGCTGCCCAGCGGCGGGCTGGCGGAGTACCAGCGTTCGAGGTCGCTCAGGTTTGGCAAGGCGAGCGAGCGTTGTTCGAGTTCGTCCTTGGCCGCCAGGACGAAGAGGCGGCGCACGCCGGCGCGCGTGCAGCCCTCGGCGTAGCGCTGCTCTTCCATGAGTGAGAGCGCGACGCTGCTGCGGTTGTCGATGATCGCGGTGAAGGCGGTGGTGCCGTCTTCCTGTTCGATGGATGGCGCGAGCGGGCCGAAATCCCAGGATGTGATCGCGACGCGGGCGAAGCGGTCGCGGGCTTGGGCGGCGAGGGCACGCTCGATGCGTGGGCCGAGTCTCGTGCGCAGCTCGGTCACATCGCGCCCGGCGCCGCAGACCGTGAACTCGGCGCTCGGTGCGTTGGGCTTCGGCGGCTCGATGGCTTCGACGCGGAGTGTCAGATAGTCAGGGGCGGCGTCCAGCGGCCATGACGCGGGCGCGATCGTGACACCGAAGGCGATGTCCAGGGTCTCGCTGAGAGCCGCGGCGAGCGGGCCCTTGCCGAACTCCATGAGCCCGGCGATCTGCTCGCTGATCGCCGCGAGGGCGAGCTTGGTGTCGGTCGTCTTGGCGGTTGCGAGCGCGACGGCCTCGATCTTCGCCCGCTCGGCTTTGGGCAACTGCTTGATCAGGCTCGCGACCTTCTCGCCCAGCCAGCCGGGCACGCCCCAGGGCGTGCGGTCGGCGTCGATGCGGGGCAGATCCGTGAGCAAGACGCGAACGGTTGCACCGTCGGTGTCTTTGCCGCTGGCCATGCGATAGCTGATCGGGCATGAGGCGGCCTCGCCGCTGGCGCGGGTGATCGTGAGCGACGTTGGAAAGCGGCTCTGGTCGAGCGCTTCGAACGCCTCGGGCTTCAGCACGATGTCTTGCGAAAGAAACAGCACACGCGGCTCACGCCGCTCGGCCTCGTGCCGCCAAACGTCGAGCCTTGATCGCGAAACAACGCTCGCGGGAATGAGCTTCTCGAAGTGGTCGCGCAGCCGCGCGTGGTCGATCGGCGACTCCGTCAACCGGAGCTTCGCGCCGCACTCGATCGCCAGCGCCAGGACCTTGGCGTTGTGATGGGTGAACGTGGCGGCGCTCGGATACTCGTTGCCGATCAGCAGCCGATCGATCAGCACGCGGCGCGCCAGCACAGGGTCGGCGCTGCTCAGGCTCGCCTTGCGGCGCGGCACCACCGTCAGACCCGTCAGCGTCAATCGCTCAAAGCACGAGGGCTCGCCGTTGACTTCATCCAGGTGCGGGCCCTCGACCTCGCGCGTGAGCATGTGCGGGGCCGCGTCTTCGAGCCACGAAGGCTCGATCGGGCCCAGCGTTCGCGCGTAGAGCTTGGTGGTCTGCACGATCTCGGACGCGACAAACCACTTCGGGCGCTTCTTGAACAGGCACGAGCCAGGGAAGATCGAGCACTTGTTGCCCCGGATGCCGTTGTACTCATAGCCGCCGCCGGCGTCGTCGCGGCAGCAGACGCTCGTGATCAGGCCCGTGAGCAACGCCTTGTGAACACTCGCGTCGTCGGCCTCGCCCACGCCTCGAAAGTCGGCAGAACGCTCATCGGCCAAACCCGCATCGATCGCGGCGTCGCGGAGCTGCTCGGCGGTCTCGATCCACTCACGCATCCGTGCCGCGGAGACAAACTGCTCGCGGCACCAAGCCTGCGCCGAAGACTCGCGCCCACGCCGCACCTCCATGTCGAACATCCGCCAAAGGTTCAGCAGCGTGACGAAGTCGCTCTTCTCGCTCTTGAACGCTGAGTGGGCGATGTCGGCGGCGCTCTCACGCCCCGCGGGGCGCTGCAGCGGGTCTTGCGTCTCCAGAGCGCCAGCGAGCACGATCATCTCAGGCACGCAGCGAAAGTCTCGCCCGCCGATGAGCATGCGCCCGACGCGCGGATCAACCGGGAGCTGGGCGAGTGATCGCCCGACCGGCGTGATCTCGCCATCGGGGTACTTGGTCTCCAGCGCGCCGAGCTCAAAGAGCGTCTCGCAGCCATCACGGATCGCGGTGGCGCTGGGCATGTCCAGGAATGGGAACTCGTTCACCGGGCCGAGGTCCATCGCCTTTGCACGCAGGATCACGGCGCTGAGATCGGTTCGGCGGATCTCCGGATCGGTGAAGATCGGCTGGGCGTTGAACGCAGACTCGCTGTAGAGACGGATGCACACGCCCGCCGCGACGCGCCCGCAGCGACCGGAGCGCTGATTGGCGGACGCTTGCGAGACCATCTCGATGGGCAATCGCTGGACCTTCTTGCGCGGGTCGTATCGCGCCAAGCGCACGAGGCCCGCATCGATCACGTATCGAATGCCCGGCACGGTCAGCGAGGTCTCGGCGACATTGGTCGCCAGGACGATCTTGCGGCGGCCGGGCGCGCTGGGCTTGAAGACGCGGTCCTGCTCCTGCTCGGTGAGGCGCGAGTAGAGAGGGAGGATCTCGGCGCCGCTTGGCCCATCGCGGCGCAGGGCCGCCTCGGTGTCGCGGATCTCGCGCTCGCCGGGGAGGAACACGAGGATGTCGCCCTCGACCAGTCGCGGCGAGCACAGCTCGTGTGCCGCGTCGACGATCGCTTGATTGTCCACCTCGCCGGTGATCTCGTCGCGATCGCTGACGGGGCTGTATCGCATCTCGACGGGGAACGTTCGCCCGCTGACCATGAGCACCGGCGCGACCGTCGGCCCGCCGAAGTGGTCGCTGAAGCGCGCCGGGTCGATCGTCGCGCTGGTGACGATGACTTTCAGATCCGGCCTTCGCGGCAGCAATCGCTTCAGGTAACCCAGCAGGAAATCGATGTTGAGCGATCGCTCGTGGGCCTCGTCGATGATGATGGTGTCGTAGCGCAGCAGGTCTTGATCGCGCCCCGCGCTGTCGGCGTTTCCCGCGCCGCCGGTGGCCTCGGCGAGCAGGATGCCGTCGGTCATGAGCTTGATCATGGTCTCGCCGGAGGTCTGGTCGCCGAAACGGACTTTGAATCCGACCTGGCGGCCGAGTGGGGTCGAGAGCTCGGCGGCGATGCGCGTGGCCACGGCGCGGGCGGCGAGACGGCGGGGCTGGGTGTGGCCGATGAGCCCGCGCACGCCGCGCCCGAGAGAGAGGCAGATCTGCGGGAGCTGGGTGGTTTTGCCGCTGCCGGTCTCGCCGCAGAGGATGACGACCTGATGATCGCGGATCGCATCGGCGATCTCGCGACGACGCGCGATGACCGGCAGGTCTTGATCAAAGCGCGGCGTGGGCGCCAGCGAGCGTCGCGCGGCGACGCGTTTCTCGGAGCGTTCGAGTCGCTGGATGAACGCATCGACCACGGATGCGGGCGAGCTGTGGTTGAGGTTGCCGAGGGCGGCGCGGAGCGCGGGGAGATCCTCGAGCATCACGCCTTCGAGCCGCGGGGCGAGTTTGGTGAAATCGATGCCCAAGGGGCGAGCGTAGCGAAGACTCGGCACGTCGGGCGCTCGGCCTGCGACAACGGCTAGGTGCGAGGTTCCTGACGCGTCGTTTCGCGAGATCGACGGTGCCCAGCGATTCGCGGAACTGCGTCGAGAGTCAGCGCTTCCGTTGATCGGAGAGGAGACGAACGAGCAGGAACACTCCGAAAGTCACGATCACGACCGCCACCAAAGCGGCGCCGATGAAAGATACTGGAAAAGCTACCATTGCTCACCTCCGAAGATGCGGTCACGCGAGGCGCTCTCGACGCTGATGTTAGCCTGAATCGAATCCCCCGTGAAGCTCAACCCCGGCGGAGCATTATGCGTTGGCGCGGCCGAAAGGCCGAGCGCAAGCACCGGCACGAGATCCACCGTCGGCGATATCTATCATGTCAAACCCAGCACCCGATGTCGAATGAACTGCCTGCAACCTGGTTGTACCGTCGAGTCTCCATTGACGAGGCCGAGCGGATCCACGCCGGCGGGCCGGAGCACGCGGGCCGCGTGTTCGGCGCGAGCCATGACGCATGGCTGAAGCTCTGCGGCTCAATGACGCCCGCCGACGAACTGTGGATTTACAACTCGCGCGACCACATCGCGCCCGGCGCGTGCGCGAATTACGGCGTGTGCGTCGTGCGGCACGGACGAGTGGTGAGGCACTTGCTGCTGCGGATTGGGTGAGGCGTCGAAGCGAAACGGACGAGCGTCAAGCCGCGCCCACGCTGTCCAGTTCGCGTGAAGCTCGTTTGATGCCAGAACGCAAGACGGGGAAGCGTCGCGTGAGTCACATGGTGGAACTGCCGCCGCTGGTGGGCGGGCCTGCGGGCGCGTTCGGGTCATCGGGGCCGCAGACACCGCCGTCGGCGGAATCGCTACCACCGGAGTCAGTGCCTGCGCTCCCAGGACCTTCGGGGCCGCTCCCGCCCCCACTTCCTCCACCCCCCGCACCGCCGGCACCGCCGGCACCACCCGCCCCCCCCGCGCCGCCGCTCCCTGCATCCGGCGCGGGCGTAGCAGTGGAGGCCGACGCGGTTGTGGCCGGTGCTGCTGGCGGCGGCGCATCGCTGGTGCCATCGGTCGCACCGGTATCCCACGGGCGTTCGCTGCCGCCGACGGTGTCGGCAAGTCGGCCGCCGAAGAGCCCGATGGCGGCAGGCGCGCCGATGACGGATACGCCCATGGTGAAGCCGCCGAGGGCAAGGCCGCCCCACGTGGGGAATGCGGAGTTGAACACGGACTGCATCAGGCCGCCGGTGGTGTTCATAACGACGCCGAGCACGATGCCCGGGAGGATGCCTTCGGCGCCCTTGGTCATCGCGTTGCCCATTGCGCCGCTGGCGGCGGCCGAGGCGGCATCGGCCGCGAGTGAAATCAGGCCCGCGCCGAGATCGGCCCACGTGAAACCGACCCATCGCGTGCTGGGGACTTGGAAGCCGACGCCAGTCGGAGCAACGAGGGAGCACGGCCCGCCGCCGACATCAATGCACACCTGTGTGATGATCATGAACGCCGGGGTGCTGATGGCGACGGCAGACCCGGATGGTCCCACGGCTGCGATGGCACCGCCAGTCGGTATCTGCTGAACGGAGTAGCTGGGAAGGAAGTACTTGAAGCTGGCGCCCATGAGCGTCGTGATGAGCGCCGGGGTAGCGGAATATGGCGGCTTGGGGATGTGCGGCTGCACCATGCCCCAGTCATGACCCATCAGCACATCGCCCATGCCCTCGGTCGTCACCTTCCAGGTGAACTTGCCAAAGATGAGTCCCGACGCGGGGTTGGACGCAAGCTGCGTCCACGGGTAACTCGGGATCGGCAACGGAACCGCCGGCGGCGGTGGTGTCGGCGGCACCTGCGGCGGCGTGACGCAATGAAAGTCATTGCCAATGCCCGCGATCGGCAGGTACTTGCTGATGCGCATGGTCATAGCGCGGCCCTCCGGCCCACGGCCGACGATGTGCTGCGGAGAGAGAGCTCATCGGGCGAGGCGGTGTCGCCGAGCATGCGCCACTTGGTGCGCTCCAGCACGTCCAGATCATCACCCGGCATCAGTGCGCGAGGCAGCGGCGTTCGGGCGACCCAGACGAGCGTGAGCACGCCCTTGTCAACATCGACGAAGATCTGCGCCAGTTCGCCATACGCCTCGACGAAGCGGTCTTGGACGGGGATGGAGAACTGCACACGCTGGCGGGGGAGCAGCACGTCGAGGTCCGGATGACGCGGGTCCATGCCGGAGAGGCGGATGGTTTCGTCGCCGCGGAGGAAATCAAATCGCAGGCCGATGGGTGCGCAGCGAGAGAGATCGGGATGGATGAGGCCGGGGATTTGTTCTTTCTCGCTCAGCAGGATGTTGCCGCGGGCGAAGCCGCGCGGAACCTGGCCGCTGCGCACTTCGGCGAAGGAGTCGGGCTCGCCATGGGCTGCGGGGGGCAGGGCCATCATGGCGGTGCGCGGATAGGTGAACACGTCCATGAAATCGAAGCAGGCGGGCACGGGCTGCCGCGGCCAATGC
>JAIEQQ010000602.1 GCA_019747615.1 Phycisphaerales bacterium | reverse complement strand
CGAGCGAACCGACGACTTCGGCGTGATCGTCTACGCGATGATCGATCGCGGCGAGATCCGCCAGAGCGCCAGCGATCAGCCCGAGGACTTCTCGCGCGTCTTCGACTTCGACGAGGCGTTTTCGCTCGACGCGGTCAAAGATTTGGCTTGAGCGGAGCCAAATGGTCAAATGGCCAAATTTCCAAATCTGAAGAGCGGAACGCGGTGATGTTGGTCGGTGCGGTGAAGCGGCTGCTTCCGTTTCACGTTCACGTCGGCGTCGGCGTTGGCGTTCGCGCGGATGTTGGCTGTGGTGCGCGTTTGACGCTGGAGGACATGATGAGGCCGACGCCGATGAGCAGGCCCATGCAGGAGAACGCCGCGGCGGGGAGTGTCCAGCCCATGCCGTCGCTGCCGTCGGTGCCGGCGACGGCGTCGGTGCGGAAGCGGTAGCGGCTGACCTGGCTCTTGGGAACGGCGAACAGCGCCGCCCCCCACTGCCACGAGCGCTCGGGGATCATCACGACGTCGGAGTTCGGGTCCTCGCGTTTGGCGGGGACGAAGAGCTCGTTCGTCTTGCGGTCCTTGGCTGGGAACTGCATCACCGAGCGGGCGATGGTGCCGTCGGGCTGGAGCTCGACGAGATCAAAGACCCAGTCGCGCACGCGGACGGCGCCCCAGGTATCGGGCGTGAAGCCCGCGGCGCTGCGACGGTTGACGATGATCCAGCGGGCGCCGGCGAGGCCTTGGGCGTCCATCTTGAGCTGGCCGGCCTCGATCGGCGCGTAGAGCAGGATGGCCATGTGCTCGCCGTAGACCGTGAGATCGCGGAACTTGGGCACGACGGGCTTGTGAACATCGAGCACGGTGGACTGCTCGCCGAACGTCACGCGGACCTGCGCGTCAACGCCCGCGGCGGCCTTGGCGGGATCGACCGCGATGTCCTCGATCGTCACGGCCTTGTCGTAGGCGGTGAACTGGCGGTTGATCTGCTCTTCGAAGTGCCACTGGCTGGCGGGGTTGGTTTCGTAGTAGCTGGCGACGCGCCGGGCCATGACCGACGCGCTGAACAGCAGCACGCCGCCGCACAGGAGCGCGATGCACAGACCGATCTTTGTGGACGACTGCATGAATCACCCCTGCGTTCGGTCGTTCGTTCAGTGACCTGTGCCGGCGGCCGGCTTGGCACCCTCGGTGTGCTCGGGCGAGTGCGAGTCATGGCCGGAGTGGCCCGCGGCCTTGGGCATCGCGAGCGTGGTGGTCGGGCGGCTCATCGCGGCGGACGAGCCGGACTTGGCGTGACCCCCGCCATGGCCACCATGGCCGCTGTGCGCGAGGTCCAGCACGCCGGGATTCTTCTCAAGGAACGCGGCCCATGACGCGGGCTCCACCGTGCCCTTTGCCTCGATGAGTTCGGTCGCGCGAATCGCGAAGCGCGTGCGGAGGGTCTTGGTGAGAAGGTCCATCGTCAACGGGGTGTTGCTCTTGACGGCCTCGCTCAGGATTGTGTCGATGGTCGCGTCGGCTCGCTTGCGGGCCTCGATGACGATCGGCTCGGTGGAGACGATGTACTTCCTGCTGCCATCGGGGTTTGTCGCGTCGGTCGGGATGCTCAGGCCGCCGGTGCCGCCGGTCTTGATGTGCTGCGACTTGTAGGCAAAGAGCGCGTCGCGGTTGCCCAGGTCGATCGCGGTGAAGCCGATGAAGCACGCGAAGCACATGAGCGTGAAGAGCACCACGAGCGAGTTCACGGGGCTGTCATACTTGAGCTGCATGAAGAACGCGCCGACGATCACGGTCTTGACCACCGCGATCGAGAGCGCCACCGCGACGTTGACCCACTGCGGGATCACAACGTCGAAGCTTGTGGCGATCCACTGCTCGAACTGAGCGGCGCCGACCGTCGTCAGCGTGAAGAACAGCAACAGGCCAAAGACCGTCAGCAGCACGCGTCGCGGCACAATATGGTGCCCGTGATGAGCGCCGTGCGGCGCGTTGTGCGCGTCGGGTGAGTCGGTCGAGCTCGGTGCGTGGGCTGCGTGTGCCATGGGGAGTCTCGTGGGCGGGGAGTCGCGAGGTTCGAGTCGCGAGTGGAAAGCTCAAATGTTCAAACCAGCAAATCTGACAACTGACGATGCTCGGTCAAAAGGGCTTCAGAAAGAGCACCCCTTCAGGGTGCGATGGACATCAACTCGATTCCGGGGGTGTCGCTCGAAGACTCGCTTCCACCCCCGGCTACTGGCTGGCAGCCCTCCGGGCTGAAGAACAAACTGACGACGGACTGCTGACGACTGACAACTGACTGCTGGCGGCTGACAATCAGTGAATGAGGTAGAGCAGCGGGAAGAGGAAGATCCAGACGATGTCGACGATGTGCCAGTAGAGGCCGACGCCTTCGACGGCGTTGTAGTGGCGCGGGCCGAAGTGGCCCTTTCGCGAGCGGATGTAGAGCCAGACGAAGAGGCCCATGCCGATGATGACGTGGCTGGCGTGCACGCCGGTGGCACCCCAGTACAGGCCCCACCAGAGGGGCTCGTAGTTGCTGACGGCGTTGGGGTACGAGTACCACATGCCCGGGAGCTTGCCCTCGGCGTACTTGGGGGCGTATTCGAAGACGAACTTGATGATGAGGAAGGCCAGGCCGCAGACGAAGGTGATGAGGATGTTGCGTTGGAGGCCGCGCTGGTCGTTGGTCTGGGCGCAGCGGACGCTATCGGCGACGGTGTAGGAGGAGTAGAGCAGGACGATGGTGTTGAGCAGGCCCCAGCGCCAATCCAGCAGCGATGAGCCGTGGATGAAGGCCTCGGGGTAGAGCATGCGCATGATGCCGTAGAAAACGAAGAGGCCGGCGAAGAGGAGGATTTCGGTCGAGAGGCAGAGCCAGACGCCGAACTTCACGGCGTCGAACTCGTGATCGCGATCACGGAAGTGCTCGGCGGCGCGGTACGTCTCGTGGCGCGGGCGGCTCGCGGTCAGGAGGTCTTTATCAGCGGGGAAACTGGCCATGTGGATCACCTCGGCGTGAGAGCGTTTCGGAATCGCCGGGCTCGCTTGTCAGCGGGCCGGGCGCGAGAAGACGGTATTGACGTCAGTGAGCGCGAGACTTGGCCGGTGCCGGGAGCGGGAACTCGGCGGGGTTGGTCTGCGGGGGCACGACGTCGTCGAAGTCGTACGGCCCGTGCGTCACGACGGGCTCGTGATGGAAGTTATGGGTGATCGGCGGGCTGTCGGTGTCGGTCCACTCCAGCGTGAGCGCGCCCCAGGGGTTCGGGGGTGCCTTGGGCCCGGCGACGAGCGAGTGGATGAAGTTGAAGAGGTGGACCAGGAAGCCCGCGAGCATGACCAGCGAGCCGATCGTCGAGAGCTGGTGGTAGATCTGGAAGTCATCGATGTAGCTGGCGTAGCGGCGGGGCATGCCGTGAGCGCCCATGATGAACTGCGGGAAGAAGGTGAGGTTGAAGCCGATGAAGACCAGGGCGAAGCCGATGAGGCCGCCGGCCTCGTTGTACATCTTGCCGAAAATCTTGGGCCACCAATGGTGAATGGCACCGACGAAGGCGATGATCGTCGAGCCCATCATGACGTAGTGGAAGTGGGCCACGACGAAGTAGGTGTCATGCAAGTGCAGGTCGGTGCTCAGCGCACCGAGGAAGAGGCCGGTGAGGCCGCCGATGGAGAAGAGGAAGAGGAACCCGAGGGCGTAGACCATCGGCGTCTTGAGGTCGATCGAGGCGCCGTAGAGCGTGCCGATCCAGTTGAAGACCTTGACCGCCGAGGGGAGCGCGACCAGGAACGTCAGCGCCGAGAAGATGACCGCCGACAGCTCACCCTCGCTGGTGAACATGTGATGGCCCCAGACGATGAAGCTGATGCCGGCGATCGCCAGCGAGCTGAAGGCCACGGCGCGATAGCCGAAGATCTTCTTGCGGCAGAAGACCGCGATCATCTCGCTGATGACGGCCATGCCAGGCAGGATCATCACGTACACCACGGGATGGCTGTAGAACCAGAAGAAGTGCTGGAAGAGCACGGGGTCACCGCCGAGGCGCGGATCAAAGATGCCGATGTGGAAGAGGCGCTCGAAGATGAGCAGCAGCAGCGTGATGCCGATGACCGGCGTCGCGAGGACTTGGATGATCGCGGTTCCGTACATGCCCCAGATGAACAGCGGCATATCGAACCAGCCCATGCCTGGGGCGCGGAGCTTGTGAACGGTGACGACGAAGTTCAGACCGGTGAGGATCGATGAGAAGCCGAGGATGAACGCCGCGGCGATCATCGCGACGACGCGCCAATGACCCTCTTCGGTGAGCGTCGAGTACGGGGTGTAGAACGTCCAGCCGGTGTCAACACCGCCGCCCAGGGCGCTTGCGACCGCGAAGATGGAGCCGACGACGTAGATGTACCACGACAGCAGGTTGAGCTTCGGGAAGGCGACGTCCTTGGCACCGAGCATCAGCGGGATCAGGAAGTTGCCCAGAGACGCGGGGATGCTGGGGACGATGACGAGGAAGACCATGACCAGGCCGTGGAACGTGAAAACACGGTTGTAGAGGTTGTTGGCCTTCAGCAGGTCGGTCTCGCCGGTGACCGAGCCCAGCAGATGACCCTTGATCGAGCTTGCGCCCACGGCGTCGATCGCGGTGCGCGTCGGTTCGAAGAGTTCGAGACGAACGAGGATGGCCGCGAGGCCACCGATGAAGAACATGAAGAGGATGGCAAAGAGGTACATCACGCCGATCTTCTTGTGATCGATCGTGGTGGCCCAATCGACGACCGTGGCCCACGCTGTGGACTTTGGCGTGAGGTACGAGCCCTCATCGTGGTGTCCATGCCCGTGGGCATGATCAAGGCCCTTGGTACCGCTGCTAATGCTGGCCATGGCGATCACCTTCTGGAATGCAAGCGGGCGTTCAGACCGGGAGGGGGTGGGTTCCGGAATGAAGTCCGATTGCGGGGGGACTGGGGGAGGGGCACGAGGCACTGGGGACTAGGCACTGGGACTGGGGACTGGAATCTACGGAATACTGGAATCGGCGGGAGTTGTCTGCTCACGGCTCGCGGGCCGGGTTGCGAAGGCCGTGCGTCGTCGGATCACTTCTTCTTGGCTGGGGGCTGTTCCTTGTCTTCATCGGTCGCGCGGCCGGCGAGTTGCCGCATGTATGCCGCGACGCCCTGGATGGCGCGCTCGTTGAGCTGGCCGGCGTAGCTCGCCATCTGGTTGGGATAAGGACTATGGATCTTCACACCGGGCGTGTAGATCGATTCACGGATGTAGTTCTCCCAACCCTCATCGGTGTTGAGGTCCCACGTCGGGCCTGAAGACGAACTGAACTCGACGGGCTTGCCGTAGTAGCCCTTCCAGGAGGGGCCGGTGCCGGGCTTGCCGTCGATGCTGTGGCACTGAGCACAGCCGCGCTTCTCGTATACGAACTTGCCAACATCGACCAGGGGAAGGACTTCGGTGACGTTGCCCCATTCCTCGACGGTGGCCTTGTAGAGGTCCATCGGGAGGACGCGGATGATCGCGCCCATCTCGCTGTGGTTGTCGCCGCAGTACTCGGCGCAGAAGACGTAGTGATCGCGGCCGGGCTTGCCGTCGCCTTTGCCGATGTTCACAGCGCCGCTCTTGGACGGGTCGCTGTTCTGCGGAACAAAGGTCAGCGAGGTGGTGCGGTTGGGGAACATGTCCATCTTGGTCCGCATGTCGGGGATGTAGAACGAGTGCATCACGTCGCTGGACGTCAGCATGAACTTGACGGACACACCCTCGGGCACCACGAAGACGGGCACCTCGGTGTTGCCGCGCTGGCCGGGGGATTGATCGCCATTGGCGTTTTTGGCAACATTGTTGTCGAAAATCGCGCTCTCGCCGGAGCCTGCGCCGTTGGCGTACATGCCGGACCAGGCCCACTTCTTGCCGGTGATGGAGATGGTCTCGACATTGCCCTGGGGGATCTGGGCGTTCATGTAGCCGTGGAAGCCCCAGAAGAAGATGAAGGTGACGACGATGAGCGGGCCGACGACCCAGGTGATCTCGAGAGCGGTGTTGTGGTTGGGTGTGCGGATCGGCGGCACGCCGGGCTTGCGGCGCCAGCGGATGGTCCAGTAGAACATGGGGATCATCAGCGCGACGAAGCTGATAATGCAGACCCACATGATGAACATGAAAAGCCAATCGGTCGCTGGGGCCAGGTCGCTATTGCCCGGGAGGAGCCACACGCGGGTCAGCCAGTCGTTCAGCGCCAAGGTCAGTTGGAAGTTGCTCATATCGTCCTCACGCCGGCGTCATCGCCCGCTGAATACCAGTACACATCAACGCCCATTCGATCCGCTCACGCCCCCCACGCCCGCCAGCACGCCCTGAGCCAGTCCGATCTGGCTGCCCAGCATGGCCCGCGCCCGCCGCCGGCGCCGCTCACCAAACCAGAGCAACGTCAGCACGCTGCCGACGATCACCATGGTCAGGGTCGCGCCAAACTGCATCCACCGGAACGCACCGATCACGTAGCTGTTCGAGCTCGGATTCCAGTGGAAGCACCACATCAGCACACGGTCGATCGTCGTGCCGATCTTGCCCTGGCCGGCCTCGAGCACCGCCAAGCGAAGATCTTTGACCGGATACTGTACCCCGTAGATGTATCGCGAGGCCGTTCCGTCCGGTGTCAGAGCAAAAATTACTGTCCCGTGAGAATACTCGGTGGATTCTGGAAGGTATCTGTACGGAAATCCGATCCCATCGGCGAAGCGGCGGGTCTCGGTGGTGGACTTGGTGGCCAGGAAGTGCACGCCGCGCTCGATGGTCTCGCGCGGCACGGAGCCATCGTCGCGGGTGTAGGTTGTCAGGAACGCCAGGCGCTGCGCCTTGACGACCTCCGGCAACTCCGTGGGATCAAAGCTCGCGATCACGAGCTGGAAGTCCTTGCCCGCGGTGAGATCAAGCTCGTTGATGGTGGCCGTGAGCTTCTGCATCACCAGTTGGCAGAGCATGGGGCAGCGGAAATAGACCATCGCCAGGATGACCGGCTTCTGACCGTCGAAGGCCTGCTGCATCTTGAACGGCTTGCCGTCGTGATCCAGAAACTCGAC
>JAIEQQ010000181.1 GCA_019747615.1 Phycisphaerales bacterium | reverse complement strand
GCTCCGCGGCAGCGGTTCGCGGCGGCGATGTGGGGTCGCGATCGGTCATGGGCGTTCCGCAGTCTACCGCAACGGCCCGCGCGATGCCCGCCGGGGCATCTACGATAGAAGCGTTGACAAGTGAAGATCAGCGCGCCAAGGCGACCGCCGGCGGGCAACCGTCCGGAGGAAAGTCCGAGCACGACAGGACACGATGGTGGGTAACACCCACCCGGCCCGACACATGAGCCAGGGCCGAGGGACAGTGCCACAGAGAAGATACCGCCGATGGCCGCGATTTCGGACACTCGTGTCCGGCATCGCGGCTCAGGTAAGGGTGAAAAGGTGCGGTAAGAGCGCACCGCTCGGCTGGTGACAGACGAGGCATGGCAAACCCCATCGCGTGCAAGGTCACGCAGACGCCTCGATCGGCTCACGCCGCTCGACCGCCGATCCGGCGGACACGCTTCGGCTCGCAAGAGCCGAAGTCAGGCGTCGGGTAGACCGCTCCAGCCACGCAGCAATGCGCGGCGCAGAGAAATGGTCGCCGCCTCGCGAAGGTCCGGCTTCACATCGCCCCCGTCAATGGAGCAGGTGAACCCGGAAACCACGCGACGGCACAGAACTCGGCTTATACGGCGCGCTGGCTCACGTTCTAAACCGCAGGCCCGGAGCAAACGCTCTGGGCCTGTGGCCGTTTTGGGAGCGGCGAAGGCAAAGCAGCAAAACAGCAAAACAGCAAAGCTCAAATTCAAACCCTGACCTGAAAATCCGTCCGACGAAGCCACCGCGAGCCGCGGGAGCCGCCGACGTCGCCGACGGCCGATTCAATTTGCTGTTTTGCTGCTTTGCTGCTTTGCTGCTTTAGACTTCGCCCCCTCACCCCAAACTCGCCCGCTCTCTTGCCAGCAGCCTCGCCACCTCCACCGCATCCTCCAGCGTCGCCGTCAGCTCTCCCGCGCCGCGCCCGCGCTTGATCGCGTCAATCAGGTGCCGCACCTCGTGGTCGTAGCCGCTGCCCTCGGGCAGCGCGATCGTCTCGCTCGCGCCGTTGCGATGCAGCAGGAGCGTGGGCGTGCGCCCGATGTCAAAGTCCGCCGTGGCGTGTTCGAAGACGACGACGAATCGCATGCGGAACCCGAAGCCGGGGTGATGGTCCTGCCCCCACTCGCTCATGACGTGCGGCCGCGTGCCGTCGGCCGCGGCCGCGACCTCGTAGAGCGTGGTGCCGTGGGCGAGCCCGCCGCGCGAGACGACGTTGCTCACGCCGCCGAAGAGCCAGTGGACGAAGTCCGCGTCGTGGATGTGCAGGTCCATCAGCGGGCCGCCGGTGCGCGTCATGTCGCGATAAAAGTCGGTGCCCCAGTCCGGCGGCGATCCCAGCCGCTGAAACGTCGCGCTGCGAATCGCGCCCAGCGAGCCATCAACCACACGTTCCTTCAGCCACGACCACCCCGGCCAGAACCGCATGCACATCGCTGGCATGCACAGCTTGCCAGCGGCGCGAGCCACACCGGCGAGCGTCTCGATGTCACTAGCCTCCAGCGCCACCGGCTTCTCGCACAGCACATGCTTGCCGGCGCGAAGGGCCGCGCAGGCCACCGCGACATGCGTGTCCGTCGGCGTGCACGCGCTGACAAGATGAATCTTCGGATCGGCGAAGATCGCCGCCGCGTCCGCGTGCGTACTGACCTCCGCACGATCAAACAACTCCGCGCGAGCCGCGCCCGTATCAAAGTTGCCCGCGGGCGCACCGCCGGACGCAAGCCCCCCATCGGTCGCGAACCGCCCATCGGCGATCGCCACCACGCGGCAGTCAAACCCCGCCGCGCGCGCCGCCTGATACGCCGCCAGGTGCGTGCGTCCCATGAACCCAAAGCCGACGATGCCGATGTTGACAGTGCTCATGCGTTCCTTCGCGCCGTGCGCAGGGTGGTTGACGATGCCCGCCCAGCGCGGACGCCCGATGCCCGAATCCGTTGATCACAACCGCAGCGATCAGGAGAATCGCTGTACCATCATCGCCGCCTTGCGGATGTCCTCAACGCGCGAGCCTCCCGCCTCTCGCTCGATCAATCGATCCACCACCGAGCCGCCCTCGCGCAGTACGCCGAAGAACTCACTCCAGCGCACCTCACCCTCGCCCGCGGCCACTTCGCTGCCCCAGGTGCCGCGCGTCTTGGTCTGGATCGCGTCCTTGACATGCACCTGCACCGTACACGAAAGCAACGCCCGCAGCGCCGCAATCGGATCGCCCATGGCGTACAGCAGCATGTTCGCCGGATCAAAGTTCACGCCCGCGTGCGGGCGCTTCAGGTCGTTCATCGCATCAAGCAGCGTCTCAGCGCTCTCCTGCCCGGTCTCAAAGCCCACGCGCACGCCGCGATCATCGAACGCATCAATCACGCGCCGCAAACGCTCGATCATCAGCGTCCGCTCGGCCCCGCGATCGTGCGGGATGAAGCCCGCATGGAACGTCACCAGCCGAATCCCAAGGCGCGCCGCAAGCCGCGCGCCCGCGTTCGCCGTGCTGAGATTGTGCTCCCAGTGCTCATCCAGCCGCACGCCGCCGGTGGCCTTGATCGTCTCAAGCGTCGAATAATCCTCGCCGCGAAAGCCGATCATGCCGCTGACAATCTCGATGCCCGCGCCGCGCAGGCGATTGGCGGTCTCGATCTCACTCCACGTCCCGTCCAGCAGCGGCTCAAACGCAAGCTGCGTCGCGCTCACTCCGCACGCTCGCAACTTCTCCGTCAGGTCCGCCGGCGATGTCGGCTGGAGCGACCATGAACAGACGCCCAGACGCGGAGAGTACACAGTGGTCATCGTGGTTCTCGAGGGATCAAGCACACCTGCGAAAGAAGGAAACGTGAGCGGTGGAGACGTTATCGCCGCGGCGCACGCTTGGCCGATGATGCCGCTGGCGTCTTTCGCGTCGAAGCACTGCCATTCTGCTTCGCGCGGCCGCTCAGCACTTAACCACCCTGCCACTTCGCCGCTTTGCCGCTCGCCCGCTTCACTTCCACGATCGCATTGTCCATCTCGCTCGGCTTCCAGCGCACAAAGCCCTCGATCGCCTGATACTCCGGCAAGCCGATCAGGTCATAGATCGCCGCGGTCGCGCTGTTGCGATCTTCTGCACGCTCCCAGAACTCCCGCGCATCGGGCCCCGGGAACAGCGCCCGGTCCTTCTGGCTCTCGTGCTTGAAGATCGCCATCCGCTTGCGAGCCACCTCGTCCGGGCTCAGCGGCACCGCCATCTCGATCTCAAACGGCTCCCACTCCGCCCACGCCCCGCGATACAGCCACACCTCTGACGACTTCATCCACGCCTTGTCACGCAGGCGATGAATCGCAGTAATCACCGCGGACAAACACACCCGATGCGTCCCGTGCGGATCACTCAGATCACCCGCGACATACACCTGATGCGGCTTCACACGCTCCAGCAGCTCCATCGTGATTCGGATGTCTTCCTCGCCGATCGGCTTCTTCTTCACGCGGCCTGTCTCGTAGAACGGCAGATCAAGGAAGTGGATGTTCTCCGGCTTCACGCCACTGTACCGCGCCGCGCTGCGGGCCTCGGTCCTGCGAATCAACCCCTTGATCATCTGAAGCTCGGCGCTATCGATCTCGCCGGCGTCCTTGGTCTTCACGAAGCTCAGGATCCGGTCCTCGATCTTCTGGACCTCTTTGCCACCAAACATCTTGAACGCGCGGCAGAACTCCGCCACAAAGTCCGCATGTCGCACCGCGTTCTCATCAAACACCGCAATATTGCCGCTGGTCTGATACGCGACATGCACCTCGTGCCCCTGCTCGCACAACCGAATGAACGTCCCGCCCATGCTGATCACGTCGTCATCCGGGTGCGGCGAGAACACCACCACCCGCTTCGGAAACACCTCAGCCCCCGCGCCCCCACCCCCACCACCGGCACCGTTGCGAGCGTGCTCGCGCCGCTCGTCACGCTGCGCCTCGGTCGAGTTCGCGTGCGAGGGCTTGCCGCCCGGCCAACCGGTGATCGTCGCCTGCATCGCGCGGAAGACCTCGATGTTGATGTCGTACGCGCCGCCCCGCCGCGTGCTGAGCAGCTCTTGCAGGCCGTGCTCGTTGTAGTCCTCTTCGGTGAGCTTCAGGATCGGCTTCTCCAGCGTGCGCGAGAGCCAGATCACCGCCTTCTTGGTCTGCTGCGCATCCCACGCCAGCCCGAAACGCTCCATGCTTGACAGGATCCACGGCGTCTTGAACCGCGTCAGCTCCGCGGCGCTCGATGGATCAAGGAACATCTTCGCGTTCGGATGGTCCTGCAAGAAGCTCGCCGCGACGTGCGTGTTGATCTCGTCCTCCACCGCCCGCTTGCTCACCCCCGCCTTGTGCTCGCCAAACGCCAGCAGCACCACCCGCTTGGCCGCGAGGATCGAACCCACGCCCATCGTGACCGCCTTGCGCGGCACATTCCACTCACCGAAAAAATCACTCGCCGCGTCGATACGCGTCACCCGATCCAGCGTGATCAACCGAGTCTTGGAGTCGCGCGCCGAGCCCGGCTCGTTAAACCCGATATGCCCCGTGCGCCCGATGCCCAGGATCTGCAAATCAATCCCACCATGGCGGCGCATCAGCGCCTCATAGCGCTCGCAGAACGCGCCGACGTTCTCCATCGCCAGCGTGCCATCGGGAATGTGGATGTTCTCAGGCCGAATATCGATGTGGTCAAAGAGATACTCGCGCATGAAGCGGTTGTAACTCTGAAGCTCCCCCGGCTGCATCGGCCAATACTCGTCAAGGTTGAACGTCACCACGTTCGCAAAGCTCAGCCCCTCCTCAACGTGCAGCCGCACGAGCTCCTCGTAGACCCCCTGCGGGGTGCTGCCCGTCGCCAGCCCCAGCACCGCCTGCTTGCCCTGCTCGGCGCGCGTGCGGATCACCTCAGCGATGTCCTGGGCCACCGCCTTGCTCGCCGCGGCGCTGCTGGCGAACACCGTCACAGGGATTTTCTCGATGCCGCGAGCCAGCTCCGTCGGCCCGATCGGATAGCTCGGACGGCGGCTGGCTGCACCCTCGGATCGGTCACTGGACGCGGCTTTGGTTCGGCTCATCGGTGCTCCAGAACAGCGGCTCCCGCCTTCGCCAGCCCGGTGGCGCACGCGTCGGCCCAATCTTCTATAATCTTACCGTGATCGACGCAACCCGCAAGCCCAAACGAAAAAACGCACCGGATTGTTCCGGTGCGTTCGGGGGTTGGCGCTCTGGCCGCCCGCCTGGATCGGCACCCAGAGATGCCGCCACCGGGCGTGTGAGCGGTTCACTTCTTCTTGGACAGCTTCATCGCGGCCTCGAACGCCGCGGCGGCGACCACGCCGTCGTCGAACGACGCCAGGTGCGTCTTGGCCTTCTTCTGCACCGCGTCGGCAAAGGCCACGAGCTGCTTGTTGAATCGCACGTCATGGGCCTCGCACGGGATCACTTCGGCCTTGCCGCCCAGATCCTTGAAGACCAGCTCCGAGGGCTTCTCGTAGTCGTAGAAGAACATGCCCTTATCGCCGACCAGCGCCAGCGTGAAGCGGCAGGTCTCGGCCCAACCGGCGTAGATGCTGCCGGCGACGCCAGGCTTGATGCCGCTGGCCTTCGAGGCCTTGATGCTCTTGACCAGCACGGTGCCGGCGGTCTCAGTCCGGCCCTTCCACTTGTTGGTGAACACGGCGCCGAGGGTCTTGCTCGGGCCGGCCATGAAGTGGAACAGGTCGATCGAGTGACTGCCCATGTCCAGGTACGCGCCGCCGCCGGACTTCTTGGGCTCGCTGAACCACTTGGTCTCGTGCCCCGGCAGGTCGCAGGCGAAGGCGTTCTCCCAGCGGACCGGCGTGCCGATCTTGCCGCCGGCGGTGTGCCGGAGCATGTCGTGGACCGCAGGGACGAAGCGGTGGCAATAGCCGACGAACGCGGGCGTCTTCTTGTACTTGCGGCTCAGGCTCGCGAGCTTCTTGGCATCGGCCAGCGTGTGGGCCAGCGGCTTCTCGCTGAGGACCGGCACGCCGTGCTTGAGCGCAAGCTCGACGAGCGGGATGCGGGCGCTGGGAGGGGTGCAGATGATCACGCCATCGATGAAACGCTCGGCTTTGTTGGCCTTGAAGAGCTCGGCGGCGCTGGCGAACGTCTTGGCGTTCACGTCCTGCGCGAGCTTCGCGGCCGCTTCGGCATTCAGGTCAACCACCGCGCTGAGAGCCAGCCGCTCGGGCGAGGCCTTGATCGCGCCGGCGTGAGCGCCCGCGATGCCGCCAGCGCCGATGATTGCCAAACGAAAGATCCCGTCTGCCATAATCTGTTCCTTCGAGGTTGGTTGTCCGGAGCGCTCACGGGGCGAACCCCGACGAGCGAGATTGCTGTTCATTCACTCACACGCCCTTCGCGGTTCTCCAATGTTCGGAGAGTCGGCGAGAGGCGGGGAGGTTAGGCGTATGCGTCAAGGCATTTCCAAAGCGGCGTTCATTCTGGCGGCGTTTGCAGGTCTTTCGCTGAGCGGAGCGTGCGCCGAGCAACTGCCGAGCCTCCCCTCGCTCCCAAAGCCCCCGTCGGTGCCATCTGTGCCGTCGGTGCCGAAGCCGACGGTCCCCAGCGTGCCCAAAGCCCCGGACCCCGCCGACGAAGCCCGGCGAGCCGCTGAGAAAGCCATCGAAGACGCTCGAAAGAAGGCCGAGAACGCGATCCCCGCAATCCCCGGCGCCACGCGCCCCGAAGTCCGCGGCGTCTGGGTCACTACCACCGCCAACGACGCCATCGCGAGCGCCAAGAACACCGGCGAGACCATGAAGCGTTTGCGTGAGATCGGCATCAACACCGTCTACGTCGAGACGTGGAAGAACGGCTACACGCAGTTCCCAAGCGCCGTGCTCAAAAAGGTCATCGGCGTCGATCGCCGCCCGGCGCTCATGAAGAGCGACCCCAGCGACACGCCCGAAACGATCCGCACCGAAGGACGCGACCTGCTCGAAGAAACACTGATCGAGGCCCACCGCAACGGCCTCATTTACGTCGCGTGGTTCGAGTACGGCTTCAT
>JAIEQQ010000634.1 GCA_019747615.1 Phycisphaerales bacterium | reverse complement strand
CTGGGAGTAAGTCGTAACAAGGTAGCCGTAGGAGAACCTGCGGCTGGATCACCTCCTTTCTAAGGGATTCCTTAGACTGGCCTTGTCTTTCACTTCATTGTGATCGAATCGCGGAGCGATCCGCAGCCAGATCGTCAGTGTCTTTTCGTCCACCTTCGGGTGGGCATCCGCGGCGTAAGCCGTGGTCAACGGACTTCCAACTGTTTACAATCTTTGCAACGCCCATCGGCTCAACACCGGTGGGCGTTGTCATTTTTGACGCCTTTTTCGCGTGCCCGCGAATTTGGACGCCGTGCCTGAGGCTCTGCGAAGGCACGGGTTTGACCCTCATTAGCGGGTTGAACCGTCGCGTGCGAGCACGTTAGCGAGAATCCGTCGGCGGATGGTGTTGTGCGTCGCTGCGGCGGTGCTGCCGGCTGCTTTGCAGGCCGCGCTTCGACGGATCGGTTGCACGTGCTTCGGCGGGGCGGCGCGGTTTGTGGAGTGCCAGGCAATGTGGGAGCCGAGGACGCACTGGTCCGCAGGGCCGGACCAGTGGCCCGTTCAATGCCACGCCCGGCACGATCAGTTCCACGCTCGCAGACCGAAAACCCATCTAGATCGATCGCCGCGTCTTCCCGCATTCCGGGCAGACAGCCATTGTCTCGGCGAGTGGATAGGCGCAGCCGCTGCACATGGCGCCCTCGGGATCAACTACTGCAGAACGAGCTCGCCACCGGTCGAGCACAAGATACGCGACGGCCAGACCCGCCGCAGCCAGCAACACAAGTCCAAACGGAGCAACCCGAACGCTTGATATGTACGCCGCCAGCGGACAAATTCCCATTTCGAGCTTCGGCCTTGTGTCGACATACACAACAGTGATTCTCACGGTGAATATCGCAGCCCACCTCGGGTGTGCAGGAGAAACAATTGTTGACTCTGTCGTTGAATGAACAGATCCAAATGCATTCGCAAGTAATAATGCATCCTCTTTCGACAAATACAATTCCAGTTGAACTTGCGAACACTCTCGAACCGAGAGAGACGCAGCATACGACACAAATGCCACAACCGCTATAACAAAGAGCACCGCCGCGGATCGACCTAATGACTTCAACGTTTTCACGGATCACTCCTGACGCGATATGATGATACGGGAGCGTGGCACTGGTCGTAAGTCGTCCTGACGCGTGTCGCTGGGCCGGCTGTGCGGGCCAATGGCGGTAGATGTCCGATCATCGGCCTGTTTGCCGAATGTCCTCGTGGCGTCTGACCGCTCCCGTCGGCACGGCCGATGCCACGACGCTAGGGGAGGCAGGCGGGACGCCTGCCCCACAGTGTTTGGTGACCTAGTCACCTCCGTTCGATGACCATCCGGTTTCGCAGCAGCATCACCAGCGTGATCGCCGCGGCGGCGATCGCGATCAGGATGATGCTCATCGTGGCCGCGCCGGTGTAGTTCATGGCCTGGACGTCGTTGTAGATTGAGATCGATGCGGTGCGGGTTTGGCCGGGGATGGCGCCGCCGATCATGAGGACGATGCCGAACTCGCCGAGGGTGTGGGCGAAGGTGAGGATCATGGCGACGATGATCCCCGGCGTGCTGAGCGGTAAAGCGACGCGGGAGAACGTTCGCACGCGGCCGGCGCCGAGGGAGCGAGCGGAGTCGAGGAGGTCGCGTGGAACTGCACGCATTGAGGCCGCGATGGGCTGGACCGCGAAGGGCAGGCTGTAGATCACCGAGCCAACGACGAGCCCCCAGAATGAGAACGGGATGCTCTGACCGAAGACGCCGGTCAACGCGCGGCCGATCGGGCTTTGCGTCGGGCTGAAGGCCCAGAGTAGATAGAAGCCCACGACCGTCGGCGGCAGCACCAGCGGCATCGCGATGACGGTTTCCACGATGATCCGACGTTTGCGAGCGCGGGAGATATCGGCGGGGCGAAGGAGCACGAGCCAGGTGCTGATCAGCAACGCCAGCGGCAGGACCAGCACGCAGGTGGTCCCCGCGAGGCGCAGGCTCAGGAAGAGTGCCGTCCAGTCCATTGCACGAGGTTATACGGAATCTCGGTGATGATTGCTGTTTGTCAACGGAGCGTCGGTGAGGACCCGTGGCTTCGCCGAGCCTCAGCCACGGCGTCCGGCCGCACGCACGCGAGCCCGCCTTTGTCTTGCTTGAGATTCGCCTGTGCTGGCGGTTTTTTCAGCGATTGGGGGTCGGCTGCATGTGGTGGCGAGCGAGGATCTCCCACGCGGCGGGGGAGAGCATGAACTCACTGAAGGCATAGGCGTCCGCGTGGTTCTTGGCGCGCCGAGTGACGATGAGGGCCATGGGCAGCGGGTCGTGCAGCTCGGCGGGGATCGTGAAGACGCGGGCGCCGCGCGTGACTGTCAACGGGTGGGCCAGGCTTGTGGGCAGGATGGCGCACGGAGCGCCGCCGGTGATGAAGAAGGCGACGGCGCGATCGGCGTTGTCGGCGGTGACGAGTTTGGGCTCGATCGCGGCCCAGAGGCCGCGTTTGGCGAGGGCTTGCTTGCCGGCGGCGCCGGTGGGGGCGAGGCGCGGGTCGGCGAGCGCGACGCGAGTGATGGCGTCGGTCGAGGCGAGCGTGAGCGCGCCGGTGGCGTCGAGGTCTGGTGCGATGGGGATGTCCTTGGCCAGCACAATGGAGATGGTGTTGGCACCAAAGACGCGCAACGAGTCTGGTGCGGCGTGGCCTGTGTCAAGGAGACGCTTCGGGAACGTGGCGTCCGCGGCGAGGAAGAGATCGAAAGGTGCACCGGCGGCGATCTGCTGTGAGAGTGCGCCGGTGGAGCCGATCGCGGCCTCGATCTTCACGTCGGGCCGATCGAGAGCAAACGCGCGGATGAGTTCATCGAGCGCCGGCTTCAAGCTCGCGGCGGCCCCGATCGAGAGCTCTCGCTGCTGCGGCGGCGCGACCTTGGGCGAGCACGATGTCATGACGACCACGCTGAGAGCGAGCAGAACTGCGACGAGCAGGTGAACTGCAAGCGGGGCGAGCGCGAATGCGCCGTGCTGAGTCGAGCGGGATGTGTGGGAGTGTTCGCCTTGGGGCATGATGTTCACGCGAGTGTATGTGAAAATCTCGTGTGGCCAAAAAGAAGAACAGCGACGGCCGCGAGCGGCTGACGCTGTGGTTGTTCGATGAGTTGTGGCTCGATGATCAGGCGGCGAGCGGGCGGAGCTCAACGCTCGCGAGCACATCGGCCTGCGGCAGACGCAGTGCCGCGGCGGGCGAGGACTTCGGCATGCTGACGCCGAGGGTCGTGAGCTCGCACGACGGCGTCGAGCAGGCGAAGACGCCGGACTGCGGGCCGGTCGCGAGCATGGTGCCCGCGGCAACGGCAAGACCCGGAGCGGCGAACGCGAGACCGGCAAATGATGACAATGCGATTGTGGCTGGCATCTCTCTCTCCATCCATTTGTTCAGCAACGGTGTCCCGAAGCTGGTCTTTCGACTTGCAGAGTCTAACCCGAGAATGGATGGTCCGCAAGCCCCACGACCGAAAATTCTCACGATCGGGCGCGTGAAGGTGAGGATCTTCTCGGAGTCCTTACAAAAACCTGCTCGCGGGCCTGAAACTGGGGGGCTTACAGCGATTGTGTCGTTGCCGGTTGCGAAGATCGCAGGAATCGCAGCTGCCGAAACTCGGTCTGGCGGTCAGCAGCGGGGGGTGCCTTTGAGGGCAGAAAACTAGGCGATTCTGACCAAGGAGCGGCGCGTGCTCGCGTTGACGAGGCGGCCGGCGTCTTTGAGCCAGCGGCGGGCGTCAGTCGTGTAGCCCGCGGTTGGTTTAAGTTCGGGCATTCCTTGGACGACGGCTTGCTCGTTCCAATAGCGGTTGAATCGCTTCATCAGCAGCTCGCGGCAGTATTTGGCGGTCATGCTCGCGAGCGCGACCGTCAGGTGGGCCGCCTCGGCTTCGGGCTGGAAGAGGACCGAAAGCTCGCGCGGCGAGTTCGGCAGGTCGTGGACCACTTGGTAACGACTCTGCGCGGGGCACTCTTCGATCACGCGGACCTGAATCTCTGGCAGTCCCTTCATCTGAATCGGCAGGAGCTCGGCGAGCATTTCGGCGTAGGCGGTGCGGCCGCCCTGGCGATCGCAGACGAGGCGCGGGGCGTGGTCGGTGGCGTTTGCGCGGGGGGCCCAGGTGTCCCAGGCGGTGAGGAGGTGTTCGCGGATGCCTTCGGCGGTGGTGGCGGCCTTTGTGCCGCGGGCGGAGACGATGGTGTTGAAGCGAGATTCGCAGAGTGTGACGCAGCGGAGGGCCAGGAGCTCGACGCCGGCGTCGGCGCAGGCGCTGGCGAGCATGTTGCTGTCGATCGAGAGGCTGGCGGTGTCGTTCGCGGTTGGGATGGTGTTGACGGGCGTGTACCAGGGCGATTCGTCAACCTCGGCGCCGAGCGTGGCCAGAAGTGAGTGATCGCAGGGCGGATGGAGGTTCATCGCACCGAGTGCGGCGAGGACCCCGCGTTCAAGGTAGATGAGCGGGTCGCGACGGCCGTCGTTGGCGAGTTTGAGCTTTTTGCTGTCGTTGATGGCGATGCGCCCGCGCGCGGCCTTGCCGGGGGATTTGACGACGGCGCGGGAGAGACGGTTCCAGAGATCGGGGGCGGGCTCGCCGGGGGACCAGTCGTCAACTCGGATGGCGCTCATGGCGACACAGAGCGGCCCGAGGAGAGGGCCGTAGCCGGCTTCGTCGATTCCGATGAGCACGACGGACATGGGCGAGGGTATTCAAGTTGCCAAATGGCCAAATGGCCAAATGGACAAATGGACAAATTGTCAGATGGACGAATGGGAAGATTGCGTCGTGGGCGAGTGGTGGTGGGGCTGGCGAGTTGGTATGTTGTGGAGGCGAAGTTTGTTGCTGCGGCGATCTGTTGGCTTGTTCGGCCAGCGGAGGCCGCGGTGTTCGGAGAGTTGACATGGCCAGAGCAGCTGCGGGCAAGTCTGGGGCGGGAGCGGGCGGCGGGAAGCAGTCGGCGGTTCGGAAGGGTGGTGGGGGAGCGCGGAAGGGCGGCGGTGGTGGGGGGGGTGGGGGGACGAAGAAGGCTCCGGCGCTCAGTCCGCTGGCCAAAGAGCTGCGAAAGCGAGCCGGGTTTCAGTCGCCTGAGCAAGAGGCGTATCTGAATGTGCTCCGCACTGCGTCGGTCTTGGGCGAGCACATCTTCACGATTCTGAAGTCGCACGGGCTGTCAGACGCGACGTACAACGCGCTGCGGATCCTGCGCGGCGGGGGCGAGGGCGAGCGGGGTGTCGAGGGGCGAAACTGCTCGCAGATCGCGGCGGACATGGTCACTCGCGTGCCGGACGTGACGCGGATCGTTGATCGGCTGGAGCAGACGGGCCTGGCGGCGCGGTTCCGCGTGACGGGGGATCGCCGATTGGTGATGGTGAAGATCACGCGAGCGGGGCTGGACGTTCTGGCGAAGCTGGACGAGCCGATCGTGCGGGCGCACAAGGAGCAGTTGGGGCATTTGACCCGCGCTGAGCTGGATCAGTTGAGTGCGATTTTGGTGAAGGCGCGGCAGCGGGCGAACGATGACGGCGAGGTCGAGGCGTGAGGTGAATGGTTGCTTCTCTCTCCGCTGCGACCCACTCTCCCCCGCGCCTCGCGGGGGAGATGGCGAGTCCGCGAGCCAGAGGGGGCTTCGGCTTGCTGCGGTTGTTGTGACGGCGAGTATCTCGGAGCCCTGCCCCCTCCGCCGCGAGGCGCGGCACCTCCCCCGGTGGGGACCGGGGGAGGGTGGGTAGGAGCCGATGGAGGGTGGTGGGCGATTACGTGTGAAAGAGCAGGTACCAATACGCGATCGGCGCTGCGATCAGCAGTGAGTCGAGCATGTCGATCGCGCCGCCGAAGCCGGGGAGGATTTTGCCGGCGTCTTTCACGCCGGCGTCGCGCTTGAGGACGGAGGCCGAGAGGTCGCCGGCTTGGCCGACGAAGCCGAGGACGAGGCCCAGGAGTGCGCCGTCGCCGAGCGTGAGTCTGGCGGGGGCGTAGACGCCGTCGAACGCGCGGTTGAGCGCGACGAAGCCGGCGCCGGCGAGGGCGGAGGTGATGAGGCCGCCGATGAGGCCTTCCCACGTTTTGCCTGGCGAGATGAACGGGATGAGTTTGTGACGGCCGATGGCGGTGCCGGTGAAGTACGCGCCGCTGTCGCAGGCCTTGATGATGAAGACGACGGCGACCATGGCCCAGACGCTGTGCTCGCGGCGGACCGCCATCAGAAACGACAGCGCGAGCCCGATGTAGAGGAACGCGAAGCCGGTCGCGGCGACGGCGGTCGCTGCGCCCTTGAGCTCTTGATGTCGCACGTACGCCAGCATCGCGAAGAGGACGGAGAGGATGCCGGCGCTGGCGACGATCGCGCCGGCGTGGGGCTGGAGCGCGACGGGGGCGTGGGTTCCGATGGCCAGAGCGCCGGCGAGGAGGCCGGAGGCGGCGGCGATGCTGAGGCTTCGGGGCGAGGCCTCGATGTGCATGGCGCGGAAGAGGCGAGCGAGCTCGAAGCCGCCGCGGGCGGCGGCGATGAGGCCGAGAATGAGGAGCAGCAGGCCGGGCTGCGCGAAGCCCTTGGCATCGGCGAGCAGGCGGAGCGAATCGGGGAGTTGGACGGTCGTGAGGCGCTCATCGAGCCACATGATGCCCAGGAGCAGCAGGATCAGGATGGGGCCGAACGTGAGGCGTCGCGCCATGACAGAGCGTAGACCGGTGCGCGCCGGTGACGCGAGCGAGGCGGGAAGATGGTGCGGCGGTTGTGGAGGGCTCAGGTCGTGGCCGGCGCGAGGCCGCCGAAGCGGCGCGAGCGGCGCGAGTATTCGCGAATGGCGTCGAGGAACTGCTCACGCCCAAAATCCGGCCAGAGTATTGGTGTGACGTAGAGCTCGGCGTAGGAGATCTGCCAGAGCAGGTAGTTGCTGAGGCGCATTTCGCCGGCGGTGCGGATGAGCAGGT
>JAIEQQ010000235.1 GCA_019747615.1 Phycisphaerales bacterium | reverse complement strand
TCGGTCCCGCCAGTGACACGATCGTCGATTCGACTCCCACCGGGCAGGGCCCGCCGTCGAGTATAAGATCCACGTTGTTACCCAGCCCCTCCACGACTTGACGCGCCGTCGTCGGACGTCGCTGGTTCCCCGCGCTCGCTGGATCGCGAGCTCTCCGGCTCGCTCCCGTGCGTTCAGTGCGGCTACGAGCTTCGCGGCGCGTCGGTGCTCGGCGTCTGCCCCGAGTGCGGAACGCCCGTGCGCGTCACGATCCTCGCCGTTGTTGATCCGCTCGCCGACGAGTTGCAGCCGATCTACTACCCGCGATTGATCGCGCTCGGTCTGGTCGCGTGGGTTCTCAGCGGCATGATCGCGGTGCTTCTCTCGTGGCGACCGGCCCTGGGCGTGCTCGTCGGCCTCTGGTCCGACGCGCGGATCCCGCCGGTGCCGCATTGGTGGGATGACTTGATCGGCGGGCTGCTGATCATCGCGATGATCAGCTCCGCGGCGTTCTGGCGTCCGCAGGCGGGCCTTCGCCCGTGGATGACAGCGCTGGCGATTCTCGCAACCCTGCTGCACATCCCGCTGATGCTGCTGGTGAGCGCCGAGATCGATCGCGCGTCAACGACCCAGATCCGCACGCTCGCGGACATCTGGGGTGCCCCCGGCACCTCGGGCCAGGTCGCCGCGATCTCCTCGAGTGTCGACCGCATTCTTGTGGCGGTGATCCTGGTCTCGCTCCTGGCGTGCATCCGACCTGTCGCCGTCGCTCTCATCGCGCGCTCGCTGGCCATCCGCCTCGGCCGCGTGGACCGACAAACCGTCCTGGCCATGACCGCGGCCCTCTTCGCCGCGGTTCTCGGCGACTTGCTTGGCCTCCTGGGCACACACCTCTCGCCCCACGCCATCGCCGACTTCCTCCAGCACCTGGGCTTCGTCATGCTCCTGGGCGGCGCATCGCTCTTCTCCCTCGGCCTCGTCGGCGCCTCCATCGATTTCCTCCGCGTCGCCCGAACGATCCTCTCCCCAGCCCCAAGTGCGCGGCAGGTCATGGGGGAGTAGGGGAGCCGCAGGAGCTGTCAGCCATCGGCCGCCAGCCTTCAGCCTTCAGCAAAGCAGCAGGCATTGAGCAGTGTTCAGTTCACAGATTTTGAAATTTGAAATTCCAAGTGCCCCTGCCCCCCCCGCAACCTCGCACCACCCTTCACTCCCTTCGTTGAAAACACTCCCGGCCGATTTGGGCATTCCCATGTCAACCCCACCAACACCCCGCCTCCGCTCCCTCGACGCCTTCCGCGGCTTTGACATCGTGCTGATGTTCTTCGTCAATCTCTCCGCCGCGGATCTCGCGTTCCCTCAGTGGTTCGAGCACGCCGGCTGGAACAAAGGCCTCCACGGCCAATGGCTCGCCGATTACGTCTTCCCCTGGTTCCTCTTCATCGTCGGCTGCTCCATCCCCTTCTCCATGGCCTCCGGCCGCGGCAGCGCCCAAACCCCCTCCACCCGAATCCGCGCCGCCCTTCGGCGCGCCCTGCTCATCTATGCCTTGGGCATTCTCATCTGGATGGCCAAGTCCGCCAAAGACTCCGTCGCCTGGGGCGATGGCGGCTTCATCGCCAAGCCCGGCACCGCCATCACCTGGAACACGCTACTGCACTGGGACATCCTGCCCCTCATCGCGCTGGGTTACTTCCTGGGCGTCTGTATCTATCACCTTCCCAAGCTCGCATGGTGGCTCATCGCCGCCGCGATCCTCATCGGCAAATGGCTCATACTCCCAGACCTCAACGCCACCGGCGGCCTCACACGCAGCGTCTGGGTCGCCTCACGCACCGACCTTGACGACAGCATCCGCGCCTTCGATTTCCTCCCCGGCCACTTCGGCAACTTCCTCGGCACTTCACTCACCCAAGGCCTCCCCGCCACCGCCACCGTCGTGCTCGGCATGCTCGCGGGCCACTGGCTCCGCGCCGGCTCCGCCTCCTTCATTCCTTCCGCCGCGAGCATCTCGAACTCCGCTCACGCCTCTTCGACCGGAACATCCTCAACGACCAAAGTCCGACGCGCCCTCATCCTCCTTCTCGCCGGCACCATCGCCACGCTCATCGCCATCGCTTGGTCATCGCCGCTGCTCGGTGCCGGCCGCTTGCCGATCAGCAAGGACTTCTTCACCTCGACCTATGTCCTCATCTCGGCCGGCACAGGCTGCGTCGTGCTCGCCCTCTTCTACCTCGCGCTCGACGCTCTCGAACTCCGCGCCTGGCAATGGACGCTCTGCGCCGTCGCCGTCATCTGCGGTTTCCTCGGCTTCACCCTGCTGAAGACCGACGGCGTCGCCAGTGAACTCACCGCCCGCTGGAGCACCACACTGGCGCTGTCCTCACTCGCCGCGATCCTCCTCGCCGCAGCCGCGTTCCAGAAATCGCGAAGCCCCGGCGCGCCCGCCACCGCACCCTTCCTCACCGCCTACGGCACAAACGCCCTGGCCATCTACATCGTCGCCGAACTCACCTGGACCCTCTTCTGGATGCACTGGCGCATCACCGCCCCCGGCTCCCTGGGAGGCCAACACGCCTTCTCCGCACTCACACTTTGGCTCGCAGAAGCCGCGTCTCCCCTCGCAAAGCTCGTCACCTCCGACGCTCAGCCCCCAACCGCCACCAATTTCGCCCGCGGCCTCGGCTCCTGGCTCGCCACCGCCACCTACATCGCCCTCTACTTCACCCCCGCCGCGTACCTGTACCGCCGCAAAATCTTCATCAAGGTCTAGCCCGCCGCGAAGCACGCCCGCTCGGAATTCTCTCAACGAAGTGACGGAAGAGAGGGAAGGGAACCGGGCACTGGGCATCGGGCATCAGCCATCACGCACCGCGTGATCGACACGCTGTCTCAATTTGCTGCTTTGCTGCTTTGCTGTTTTGCTGCTCTGCCCGCCTCCAACTGCCACACAGCCCTCGCTTGCCCCCTTCCAGATCTGCCATTTGCTACCCCCTTCCATCCCTTCCCTCCCTTCGTTGAAAAACCTCCCCTCTCCCCGCCTACCTTCCGCCATTTCCACCTCCGCATTCTCGCGATCCCTCGATCCCTTCAAGGAATCAACAATGTCCGCCAAAGTCGATCCCGCCACCCACGTCTTCCTGCCGGCTGACTCCAACCAAGCCCTCGGCATCGGCCACTTCGCCGTCAACTTCATGCACGCCAAGCCCGGCGCGTCGACCGGTGGCGGCAAGCCCGATGCCAGTGTCATCAGCCGCACCAACATGTTCCACGTCGACGCCACCATCTGCGGCCTCTCGGCGCTCGCACTCCGCACCAACGCGCCCACCATCCTCCGCGCCGAAGCCCTCCAATACCAGCCCGCGCCCCGCGGCGTCGGCACCATGGCCGGCCCCGGCTCGCCCTCAGGCCGCGCGGGCGCAACCGTCTTCGGCTCTTCCCTCGACTGCATGCCCGAGAAAGCCATCTGCGCCAACTCCTCCGCCGTGCGTGAGTGGGACTCCAACGGCACAAACTTCGGCTACAACCCCGCCCTCGGCCACACCGCCGGTGAGTTCGGCCATAACGACTTCTATCCCGTCGCCATCGCCGCCGCCCAGCTCATGGGCCAGGATGGCGCCTTCGCCCTCCGAGGCATGATCCTCCTTGACGAAATCCGCGGCCGCCTCGCCGAGGTCTTCTCCCTCAAAACTTACAAGATCGACCACGTCCTTCACGGCGCCATCGCCTCCGCCGCCACCTATGGCGCAATGCTCGGCGCAACCGCCGAACAAATCGAATCCGCCATCGGCATGGTCGTCGCCCACTTCGTCCCCTTCCGCGCCATCCGACACGGCAAGCAACTCAGCGACTCAAAGGGCGCCAGCGCCGCCATCAGCACCGAAGCCGCGATCGTCTCGATGAGGCGCTCCATGGCCGGCTTCATCGGCCCCAAGGACATCTTCCGCAACGCCGAGGCCGTCTTCTGCCTCTTCCAGAAGCCCCCGCAGAAGGGCATGAGCCCCTTCAACCTCGCGCTCGCGCACGCCGGCTCTGACTTCGCCGTCATGGGGATGCACTTCAAGCTCGGGCTCTACGAGCACCAATCCGCCGGCGCTCATCAGGCCCTGCTCAACCTCCTGAAGAAGCACCCCGCGCTGCTGCAAGACAAATCCGCCGACGCCATCGCCAAGATCCGCATCGTCGCCTACGAGCCCGCGTACTCCATCATCGGTGACCCCGCAAAGATGGACCCGCGCACCCGCCAATCCGCCGACCACTCCATGGCCTTCATCATCTCGCGCCTTCTCGTCCGCGCTCTGCAAAGCGGCTCGCCCGACTGGGCCACCAACATGCTCAGCCCCTACGACTACGACGCCTCCGCACTCACCGACCCCCTCACCCGCAAGATCATGCACAAGATCGAGTTCGTCCACGGCGGCGAGGACTACGACCGCCGCTACCCCGAAGGCATCCCCACCAGCATGATCATCACCGACAGTTCCGGCGCAGACCTCGACAGCGGCCTGGTCATGTTCCCCGCCGGCCACGCCCGCAACACCGATGCCGACCTCCGCGCGCTCCTCTCGCACAAGTTCCGCCTCCTCGGCTCACTCGCCTCCAGTGATCCGCAGTCGCTGATCAACCGCTTCGACACGCTGGAGAAGAAATCCGCCGCAGACATCCGCGATCTCAACACCGTCGAGATCAACTACAAAGACAAGATCGACTGAGCACGTGCCACCGTGGTCGCAGCCGTGATGTTGATGCGCGACAAGTAACCGGAGTGAGAGAGACGTTTAGGGGCGCACGCCGAGAGGCGTGCGACTTTTCTCGTTGATGGTTGTGTTTGTGGGGCGTTTGGGAGATTGTGAACGAAAGTCACATCAAATCTGGCTGGCAGGAGGGAGAATCGGGGGTATGGTGTAAGCGTCCGCGGCACTCTCCGCCGCGTTTTGAGGAGGAAGACAGATGAAGATGCGTATGTCATTCGTGGCCGTCGTTGCGGCCTTGTCGTTGGGTGGCCTTGCAAACGCCGACACGGTTTCGTGGACGGACTGGACGGGTGCGAGCTCGAACTCCGCCGAGGGAACGATGGGGACGGTGGGTGTGTCATTTAGCGGCCCGCTTTTCTTTGCGCAGACGAACAACCAGAACAACTTCTGGGCGAACAACGGCACGTACGTGACGCCGCTGGTGGGGAACGCCCCGCCGTTTGACATTCTGGCGATCACGGGCGACTCGACGTATTCGCTGACATTCTCCGCGCCGGTGACCGGGCTGGTGATGGCGATCGTCTCACTCGGTCAGCCGGGCCTAGGGACGCAGTATGCGTTCAATCAGAATTTTCAGGTCTTGCAGTTCGGGCCGGGGTCGTTCGGCGCCGGGCCGCTGACGAACATTGGGGCCAACGGCTTTGGCGGGCAGACTCTGCAGGGGAACGAGGGGCATGGGCTGATCTTCTTCCCCGGCACGTTCACGACGCTGACGTGGGTCGGTGCGAACCCGGAGGCCTGGAACGGGTTCACCGTCGGTATCGTCCCTGCACCGGGTGCGGCGGCGCTGCTGGTCGGGGCTGGTGCTCTGGTGGCGCGACGTCGGCGGTGAGGCGCGTCGAGCGACGCGAGTCACGAGCCGCGAGCGGAAACCAGACAAACAAAGATCGCAAACACCGAGTCGAGCCGAAAGCGGCTTGACCTGTTTGTACAGAGGGATCGGCAAGAGTTGGGCGGAGTTGTGCGGAGGTTGTCCCCATGACCTGTCCTCAGGTCGGTGACGCAGACACACAATCTGCAAAGAGCTCGGCATACCGACGGTCGTCGACCAGTCAACCGTTCCCACCTTTGCCAAAAACAAGCACGCCGGCGCATCTCGCGCCGGCGTGCTTCGTTTCATGAGTGGCTCGCCGCGACATCCAGCATCGCTGCGTCAGTCTCACTGACCCCCGGCAGGGCCACCGCCCGCGCCACCGCCAAACAACTGCATCAGAGCCGGACCATTGAGCGTCATCGGCACCGGATCGCCAGCGCCCGTCGCCCGAGCCTTGTTCAGGCGTGCCGGATCGATGGCCCCAGACAGCGGCGCGACTCGGACGGTGCCGTGCGTGCCGTCATCGTTGATGACCACCTCGACCCACCGCACCCCGGCGCCTTCCTGATACGAGATCGACATCGTTGTCGCCACGCCATCGGGGGCAATCGGCGGCATCGTGGTCGTCAGCAGATACTGCCCGTTGCCCAGGTCCTGCACGCTCGATGTGCCCTCACCTTGTGCCAGATTCACCAGTTGCTCGAGCTGGCCGCGCGTCGCTTGGCCGCTCAGCAGCGGCTTGACCAGCCCCATGAATCGATCGTGCTCCGGCCCGCTGGCAGCGCCAGCGTTCCCGCCCGCACCCGGCCCGGCGGTGATCGACACACTCGGCTCGAAAGTGATCGATGCGCCCTCGGGCAACTCCGGGATCGCGCCGTTGACCTCAAACTCGCCCATGCCCTCAAACATCCCCGGGTCCAGATCGACCGGCCCCGTCATAAACTGCTCGAAGCCGTTCTCACCCAGATCCAGCAGAACACCCTGACGCAGCATCCCCCCAACGATCGCGCTCAGCGCCCCCAGCTCTGTGTTGGCTTCCGGCGGCAGCGCCGTCGCCCTCACATAGACCCAGTCCGAGTCCCCACCGATCGCCCCGCGCACCGTCGCAGAGAATGCTTGCGCGCCTCCGTTGCCGCCCGCCGGCGTGACATTCAAATCCAGCGCCATCGACGAAGGCTCCGGCGTCGGCGAGAGGCCCGGTTCCGCGTCCTCGGGTGGGAAGAGTTGCGCCGGTGTGAGCGGCTCCTTGAATGTCAGTTCCACGCTGCCATTGACGCGGACGCCATCGTCGCTGGTGACATCCATCGAGATCGAGACGCCGTGGATCGGCTCGTTGCGCAAGCTGTTGAGGATCGTCGCCGCCTGCACCTTGGGCGTCGCGGTCATCGACACGACGACCACCGTGCCCGCCACCAGCGCA
>JAIEQQ010000003.1 GCA_019747615.1 Phycisphaerales bacterium | reverse complement strand
CCCTTGGCAGCCGCGGCGTCTTCTTCGTCTTTCAGTCGGGCCTTGAGGTACTCGCGGACGAGCGATCGCAACTGATAGGCCTCGGCCTTGGAGAGGACTTTGGCGATCTGCTCGACGAGCTGGCCGCGCTTGCGGACGGGCTCGCTGACTTGCCAGAGCTCTTGGACGTAGCGGGTGGAGGCGACTTTGTCCTTGGAGTCAAACGCGCCGGCGGCCTTGACGATGAGATCGAAGTTGTCGCGGACGACCTGGTCCATGGTGGCCGCTTGGGTCACGATCACGTTGTCCACCTTCTCGCGCGTCTCCTTGCTCAGCGGCATGATCTTCGAAGCAGCCTCGGCGGGCGTGACTTCCAGTCGCTTCACGCGGCCGTCGGCGTCGCGCTCAATGAGCGTGAGCGGCTTCTTCTTCTCGCTGACGCTCGGCCCGGCCAGCGGGTCGCGCGGCGTGGCGGGCTCGGCGCTCAGCGACGGCACGGCGCAGAGAGCAAAGGCCAGCGCGATGAGCGCGGCGGGCGTGCGAAGGGTCGCGTTGGTCGGCGGCGTGTGCATGGCGGTGCTCCGGTGGCGGGTCGGCAGGACTGTGGCTTGATCGAGCGGACGGGTGGTGGCGGTGTGGTCGCGTCGGGCGACCGAGAACTCCACCATGTTGTATGGGCCGAATCGCGATGCGGATTCAGGGCATTTGGCGCAAAGCACCGCGGTTGAGGCTGCTCTGTGAAAGAACTGCCCCGCGAGGCCCGTCCAGCCTCCGAACCGGGGGGTTGATTTGCTATCCTGCGGGGCCATGACCAAATCCCCTTCCACCGTTGTCGGAGCGCCGACCTCGCACGCTGAACTCGCGAAGTTGATCGCCGGGGCCTGCGTGCTGCGCGGCTCGTTCACGCTCCGCTCAGGCCAGACGTCCAGCTACTACATCGACAAGTACCTGTTCTCGACGCGCCCGGAAGTGCTTCGGCCGCTGGGGGAGCTGTTCGCGCAGCGCGTGCGATTGATTGAGACTGAGACCGGCTCAAAGGCGGCGCGATTGGCGGGCGCCGAGCTTGGCGGCATCCCGCTGGTGACCGTCGCGTCATTAGCGACGGGCCTGCCGGCGCTGTTTGTCCGCAATGCGAAGAAGGACTACGGCACCGCCAAGCAACTCGAGGGCGCGCTGAGCGCCGGCGACGCGGTGATCTTCGTTGAAGATGTCGCGACCACCGGCGGACAGGCGCTGGAAGCGGTGAAGGTGCTTCAGGGTCTGGGGGCGCGAGTGCTGGCGGTGATCGCGACGATCGATCGCTTGCAGGGCGCGCGGGAGAATCTTCAGGGGGCGGGCGTGCGGTTTGAGGCGCTGTTCACCAAGCGAGACCTGGGGATCACCGAGTGAGCGCGCTGGCGCGATCAGGAAGGGACGGTTAACGATGCCGGGGATCAAGAGCGTTCGGCTGGTCGTTGGGATGGAGGTCCACGTGGAGTTGAACACGCGGACCAAGATGTTCAGCCGCGCACCGAGCGTGGCCAGCTCCGAGCGTGACGGCGGTTCGTCGCACGAAGCGATGGGCCCGAACACCGCGATCGACCCGGTGGTGCTTGGGCTGCCCGGCTCGCTTCCGGTGATCAACCGCCAAGCGATCACCAAGTCAATCGGCGTCGGGCTGTCGCTGGGCTGCTCGATCGCGAAGCTGACCAAGTGGGATCGCAAGGGGTATTTCTATCCGGATTTGCCCAAGGGGTATCAGATCAGCCAGTACGACCTGCCGCTGTGCTTTGATGGGGCGGTGGATGTCGCCTCGGGCGAGGGCACGCGCCGGATCGGGATCATCCGCGCGCACCTGGAAGAAGACGCGGGCAAGCTGATGCACGAGGCGCCGGGTATCGCGGCGGGAGCCGGGGAGCTGGATGGCTCGATCGTCGATCTCAATCGCGCCGGCACGGCGCTGCTGGAGATCGTCACGGCGCCGGATTTTCGTGACGCCGATGAGTGCGTCGCGTTCGCGCAGGACCTTCGGAACCTGTGCCGCTTTCTGCGCGTGACCGAGGGCGTGATGCAGAAGGGGCACATGCGGTTTGAGCCCAACATCAACTGCGTGCTGGAGCTTGAAGGCGGCACGCTGGTCAAGACGCCGATCGTTGAGGTGAAGAATCTCAACTCGTTCCGCTCGCTGAAGAACGCGATCGAGTTTGAGCTGCGCGAGCAGCCGGGGCGATGGCTTGAGGACGGGCGCGAGATGAGCCCGGGGAACAAGACCACGCGCGGGTGGGATGATGTGAAGATGATGACGTTTCTTCAGCGCCAGAAGGAAGATGCTGCGGACTACCGGTACTTTCCGGACCCGGATCTGCTGCCGGTGGTGATCGATGAGGCGTGGCTGGCGTCGGTACGAGACTCGCTGCCGGCATCGCCACGCGCGAAGGCGACGGCGTTGGTGAGCGATTATGCGCTGACACCCAAGGAGGCCGAGGCGATCACCGACGACCGGGCGGTGAGCGATCTGTTCGATGCCAGCGTGGACGAGGCCTGCTTGCGGGGCGTGGCGCGCCATCAGGCGGCGCGGTTGATCGCGAACTTGATCTTGCAGTCCGGCGCCAAGCGGGCCAACGAGCGCACCGCCAGCGCCATTGCCGAGCACGGCCAGCACGCCCAGCCCGTTCTCGTGAGCGATCTGGGCGTCAACGCCAAGCACCTCGGCGAGCTGGCATCGCTGCGCGATGCGGGCAAGATCTCCGCGGCCCATTCCGACGAACTCTTCGGCCTGATTGCCGGCGGCGAGGCTGCAGCCGCGGGTGTTGAGGCGCTGGCGACTTCGCGATCGATGCTGCTGGTGCGTGATGATGGCGCGATCGACGCGTGGGTGAGGCAAGCGATCGCCGACAACGCCAAAGCGGCGGAGGATGTGCGGGCGGGCAAGGATCAGGCCCTGGGGCGGATCGTGGGCAGTGCAATGAAGCTCGCGGCGGGCAATGCGGACGCCGCGATGATGCGGGAGAGGATCTTGAAGGCGCTGCGGGGGTAGGGGGGTAGGGCTGATGTCCGAACAAAAACCAATGATCAAAAAAACACGCCAATTCGCTGCGGTTTACCAGTCGTCAATCGTTGCTCTGAGTTGATTGCGCGATGTTTGCAGGGATACAGAGCGAGTGCGTTGTACACGATCGCATGAATGCACTTGCTTGTGGTATACCACGATGATATTCTGGGGTGGGAAACTGTTGGTGATAGCTTATAGCTGATAGTCGATAGTGACGATGACGGAGTGACTCAAGACGCTTGGAATAGCCCCGGCGGGACTCGAACCCGCAACCTCGACCATAGCAGGGCCGTACTCTATCCAATTGAGCTACGGGGCCTAGAGGAGGCGCGGTCGCTTGAACGACCGTGCCTCTTTTTTTGCTAACGCGGTGAGTCTACCACTACCTAGCGTGGTTTCTATGTCGATGGGCCCAATCCCATGTACAGTTCATGTAGATTTTCTGTCGGATATCAAAAATGCCCGTCGCAAGGCCGTGTTTTTCGGCTGAATCGCCGAACATTTTTTTGTGCGACAGGCTTTGTCACCTGTGGATCAGTGTCGATTTCGCCTGGTTCGCTGCTGGATGCGGATGCAGCTATCGGGATCTCCATAGCCAGCCGCCTCTCTCGGCGGATCCCGGGCGGTTTCCAATATCTTGGCTATGGCTGAACGCGCTAAAAACTTCCGCCGCCGCATCCTCGTTGTCACCGGCTCTCGGGCCGAGTTTGGCTTGCTGCGCCCGGTGATTGATGGGCTGCGTGTAAGGAAGGATGTGACGGCGCTGCTCGCCGCTGGCGGGTCGCACCTGCTGGCTCCGGCGCGAACGGAGCGCGAGGTCGCTTCGGCGTATGCGATCGATGCGCGCGTGCCGATGCAGCGTGCGGGGCACGCCACGCGGGCCGATGATGCGCTCGCGGTTGCCCGCGGCGTGGACGGGTTCGCTCGCGCGATCGCGAAGCTCAAGCCCGATTGGGTCGTGGTGCTCGGTGATCGAATCGAGGCGTTCGCCGCCGCGGTCGCGGGGTCGATCGCGGGTGTCGGCGTGTGCCACATCCACGGCGGCGATCGGGCCGAGGGCATCGCCGACGAGGCGATACGTCACGCGATCACCAAGCTCGCGCACCTGCACTGCGTCGCGACCGCATCATCCGGCGAGCGCGTCATCAAGCTCGGCGAGCCTGACGCGGCGGTGCATGTGACCGGCTCGCCGGCGATCGATGGCTTGAGCGAGATCCAGCCATTGAGCGACGCCGACGCGGCCCCCTTTGGCGATCCGCAGACGGTCGTCCTGCTGCATCCATCGGGCCTGCCGGCGGCGCGCGAGCGGGCGATGGTGTACGCGATGATGTGCGCTGTGGATGAGATGTCCGCGGGCGATGTGATCTGTCTGGCGCCGAACGCCGACGCGGGCGGCGCGATCATTCGCGAGGCGCTGGAGCATCGCTGCGCGTTGAGCGGGCGGATCGTGCGGTACACCTGGCGGGCTGACAAGCCGTGGGCGGTCGCTGAGCAGAAAGGTCGCGATCGCAGTGATGCTTCGCCCCGGCTGTGGACGTTCGTTGAGCACCTGCCGCGAGAGTTGTTCCTCTCGCTGTTGAAGCGGATGGTCGCCAGCGAGCGCGACGCGGGCCTGATGATTGGCAACTCGTCGGCGGGGTTGATCGAGGCGGCGGCGCTGGGGATGCGCGTGGTGAACATCGGCCCGCGCCAGGACGGGCGCGAGCGGTGCGAGAATGTTGTCGATTGCCCCGAAGCGGAGCTGGGGATCCTCGGCTCAAAGGTGGACTGGGCGCTCTCGCTTGATCGCGAGGGCTTCGGAACGCACCCGTATGGCGACGGCAAGGCGGGGGCTCGCATCGCGGCGCTACTGGCCAAGACCGATCCGGCAACGTGGATCCGAAAACGCAACACGTTCTAACGCGAGTAACCGCGAATCCCGCAACCTCGGACGCCGGGCCTGAGGCTCGGCGAAGGTCCGGGCCAAACAGCCAATGCCCTTCAGACCATCAAGGGCAGATACTCGCGAGCACTCCCGGAAGCCTCGGGGCTGCACGCCCAGGTGGGCCCGCACTTTGGTGAGGTCGGCGGTGCTGTCTTCCTGGGCCATCGTCGGCATGCCATCATCAAACGGCAGCCATGCGCCCAGACCCAGAAACCCGGCCAATCGCGCGACGTAGATGTGCGGCTCGCCGGGGAGGCCGAGCACGGGCAGCTTGCTGGAGCCGGGGATGTTTTCGCTGTAGAAGGTCAGCATCTTGTCCCAGCCCAAGGACTCGGGGCCGGTGATGTTGTAGATCTCGCCGATGCTGTCGGCGACGGTGAGGCTGGCGACAAACGCACGGGCGACGTCTTCAACGCGCACTGGCGCGACGCGTGCGGGCTCGAAGGAGACACGGCCCAATGCGATGCCGTCGTCGTGTTCGACCAGGCGCGTGAAGTACGGCATGAACCAGTAGGGGCTGATGGAGCCCATGGCCCAGCCGCGGACCATCTGGGTGAACTCGCCTTGGGGGCCGTGGATCATGCCGGGGCGGATGATGGTCCAATCCAGGCCGCTGCGGCGGACGAGTAGTTCGGCCTCGAACTTGGTGCGCTGGTAGGCGGCGCGTCCGTCGGGGGCGACGCCGAGGGCGGACATCTGGACAAAGCGGCGAACACCCTGCGCGGCGCAGGCGGTGAGGAGGACTTGGGTGGCGTCAACGTGGATGCGGGCGAAGGTCTGGCCGCCGTAAGGACCTTCTTGCACTTCGCGGATGATGCCGAGCAAGTTGATGCAAACGTCGGCCCCGGTGACGAGCTGGGCGGGGGCGTTGCCGTCGTGGATGTGGCCCTGCACGAGCGTGAGGCGCGGATTGGTGGCGAGCACGTCGCGCGCCTTGGCCGTGTCGCGGACGAGTGCCCGGACGGAGAAGCCGGCGTCCAGAAGCTGGCGAACGACCTCGCGCCCGACAAAGCCGGTGGCGCCGGTGACTGCAACTGTGCGTGCCTGATCCATAGGGTGGAACCTTAGACGGGGCCGGGGCGGGTGGCGCGGGGGGGAGGGGGGAAGGCAAGAGAAGTGGCAAAGTGGCAAAGTGGCAAAGTGGCGAAGTGGCGAAGTGGCGAATTGTCAATGATGCCGCGTGAGCTTGCGCTGCGATCAACTCTCGTTTTGGTATCGGCCGGGCCATCCCGTGCTCGATGGGCTCACGGTTCAGCTTGTGCCCGGCGCGCTCACGTGCGTGCTGGGGCCGAACGCGGCCGGCAAGTCCACGCTTGTGCGATTGCTGCTGGGCACGCTCACGCCCCGGCAGGGCACCGTTCGCCTCGGCGATGCGGACCCGCGCACGCTGAAGCCCGGGGCGCGGGCGGCGCGAATCGCCTACATCCCGCAATCGCCGTCGCTGGCCGAGGATTTCTGCGTGCGGCAGGTCGTTGAACTCGGGCGGATCGCGCGAGGCCCGACGCCTGCGAGCATCGATCGCGCGCTGGAGCGCACCGAGCTCACCTCGCTCGCCGATGTCCCGTTCGCGCAGCTCTCGGCCGGTCAGCAGCAGCGCGTGGCGCTGGCCCGTGTGCTGGCGCAGCTCGACAGCGCGCTGCCGCCCCCGGAGGAAACGGTGATCCTCGCCGATGAGCCCTTCAGCGCGATGGACCCGCGCCACGCCGTTCTTGCACTGGCGACGCTTCGAGAGGAGGCTCAGAGCGGGCGGACGGTCGTCGTGGTCATGCACGATCTGTCGCTCGCGGCCCGGTTGAGCGATCAAACGGTGCTGCTCTCAGGCCGGGGCGAGTTAATCGCGCACGAAGCCACGTCGCGCGTGATGAACGAGTCAATGCTTTCAGAGGCGTTCCAAACGCCGATGGTCATCCATCGCGGCGAGCGGGGCGAGCCGCTGGCGGTGGCCCCAGCGTTGCCGGTGGGGGTGC
>JAIEQQ010000408.1 GCA_019747615.1 Phycisphaerales bacterium | reverse complement strand
CATCGATACCCAGCGCGAGCTGCTCAGCAAGTTCCACGAGCGCATCGCGGCGTCGCTCGCCTGCGCGCTCATGGTCCTGCTCGGCGCGGTCATGGGCATGCGACTGTCGCTTTCGCTCCCGCTCACGGTCTACCTCTGGAGCTTCCTGCCCGCACTCGGCTGCGTCCTGCTTGTCAGCGGCGGCCAGCGCGCAACTGCGTCCTACGGCGTGCCCGGACTCTTCGTGCTCTACGGCGGGCTCGTCGCCCTCGGCACGCTCACCTTCGCCCAGTATCGCGCGCTGGCCATGCGCTGAGCGTTACCACCGCCGACCCCCTCGCGCACCTCCCGCCCGTTCTCATTTGCCATTTGCAAATGTGCCAGTTGCGATTCTCCTCACCCTCCAGCCCGATGCCGACGCCAGCCCCCTCCAACCTCACCAGCCCGCTCAGCACGCGAAGCCTCCGTGCCGCTCTCGGCCCGGCCTTGGCGCTCACGCTGGCGATCCTCGCTGCGCGCTTCGTCTACCTGGCGTGGCTCTGCCCGTATGACCTCGCCGAGGACGAAGCGTTCTACTGGGATTGGTCTCGCAACCTCGCCTGGAGCTACAACACCAAGGGACCAGGCATCGCCTGGGCGATCGCACTCTCCACGACGATCCTCGGCGACACCATGCTCGGCGTGCGCGCAGTCGCGGTGTTCAGTGCCAGCGTCTTCATGCTCAGCGCCGCGGCGCTCAGCGCCCTGCTCGCCCAGCGGGCGCGCCTTGACGACCGCTCCGTTCGCGTCTGCGCGTTGATCGGCGCTTCGATCGCGGCCCTCATGCCCGGATTCCAGATCACCTCCATCCTCTCCACGATCGATGGGCCGTATATCGCATGCTGGTCCGTCGCCTGCCTCGCGGCGGCGCTGGCGATTGTCCGGCAAGACCAGCGCGCGTGGCTGTTGCTCGGCGCAGCGCTCGGCGTGGGTTTCTTGTTCAAGTACACCATCCTGCTGCTGCCGCTGGGCCTGGCGCTCTTCGCGCTGCGGCGGCGATTCGCGACAACATCACGCGAGCCCGCACATGAGCCCATGCGAGCCGGCGCACCAAGTGCGACGCCGTGGATTATCGCCGGTTGTGTCATCTTCCTGCTGAGCCTGCTGCCGGTGGTGATCTGGAACGCGCAGCACGATTGGTCAACGCTCAGGCACCTGCTCGGCCACCTCGGCCTGCGGCTTGATGACGCCGCGATCACCGGCGCGACGGGCGCGCCGCCCGCGAGCGCCAGCGGCGGCGGTGAGTCATGGTCGCCCCGGTTCTTCGCGGAGTTTGCCGGTGCACAGCTCGCGATCGTCGGCCCGGTGCTGGCGCTGATGATCGCCGGCGTCATGCACGCTCGCCACGCGACACAGACGCGCCCGCTCGGCTCGCTCCTGACCTGGTGCGCCGCGCCGATTCTCCTGTTCTACCTCGCCATCGCGATCATTCAAGAGGCCGAGGGTAACTGGGCGATCGCCGGCTTCGTCTCCCTCGTGCCCCTCGCGGCGGTTTACATCACACTCAACGCCACGCACCTGGCCAACGCGATCCAGGCATCGCCGCGTCGCTGGCCCTTTGCGTTGTGGCACGCGACGATCATCGTCGGCCTCGTCACCGGGTTCGGCGCGCTGAAACTGGATTGGGTGCAGGCGGCCCTGGCGAAGGTCTCGCCCGTCGCGGCTCGCGCCGTCCCGCTGGGGCGGATCACCGGCGCTCAGCGCATGGCCGTCGCGATCGACACGCATCTTGACACCCTGCGGGCCCGCACGGGCGCCGAGCCGTTTGTGATGGTCGAGCACTACGGTCGCGCGAGCCAGATGGCGTTCTATCTGAAGGGCCAGCCGCGCGTGGTGTGCGCGTCCAGCTTCGTGGGCGGGCGGCGCGTGCAGCAGGATTTCTGGCCCGACCACCGCCCCGATTGGCCCGCGCTCCACGGCCGCCCGGCCGTCGTCGTCGATTCATTCAACCGCGCGGATCTCTGGCGCTCGTGCTTCACGCGCGTCGAGCCACTGGGCGAGCTTCCCGGCGGCACGCGGGGTACTCGCTTCGCGTTTCTGTGCGAGGGGTTCACCGGCCTGAAGCAGCCTGAGCGCGTCGGCTACTGAGACGGGCTGGAAGACACCCCACCCTCCCCCGGTTCCTACCGGGGGAGGTGCCGCGCTTCGCGGCGGAGGGGGCGTGACCAACGGCGTTGCGGTGTCACCCAGACTCGCCGAAGCTCGACACCGATGCCCTCGTGCACACTGCGTTGCTCTGAGACAGCGCGGAGTCTTCCTGTCCCTGTCTCAGATCCATCGCTCAGCGAACGGGCTTCATTGTGTCGACCGTTGCCGGCTTCGGTGCCGGCGGCGTGGGTTGTGATGTCGCGATCGCCGCGGCTGGCACCTTCAAGAAGATGTACGGCCCCTTGTCAGCGCCCCACACCTGCTTGCCCGACGCATCAAAGCCGCGATCCCAGGTCTGCAGCATCGTCTGCGTCATCGTCACTTCGCTGGTAGCGTACGACGCGCCGCGCAGCGTGGATTTGCACGAGTTGCCATCGGTGCTGCCGATCCACGCGCCGGTCTTATCGTCGCGCTCTAGCGTGATCGCGCAGCCGTCACGCGACACCAGCTTGTCAGGCGTCAGACCCTTGAGCGGCTCGGGCAGCTTCCACGCCCCCGCGTAGTTCTTCTGAACCTCGTCCATCGTCCCCGGCAGTTCAAAGACCTCCGACTTCACGCGCCCCTGCCCCCCCGGCACCGCTGAGAGTCGATAGACACGCTGGCGATAGGGCTTGTCAGCCATGTCCGCCATCGCCTGCTCGACGTAGATCCACGGGCCGTCAGTCCGCTGCGGCCACACTTCGGCCATGTGCAGGGTGATCGCGAAGTACGCCGCCGGGTCCGCCGCGGCTTGCGCGGAAGAGTCAAAAGAGCCGACCAAGTTCGATCGCACGTCGCTGATGTTCTGCTGATCGCTGCGAGCGCATCCGCCCAAGGTCATCAGCGCGCCGATGGTCGCCAAAACCAGCGCAGCGGTTGACGGTTGAACGGTCGAGCGTCGTAGAGCAAGGGTGTCCATAGATCTCGGACGATAGTCCGGCACCGTCAACCGCAGAACAGAGCCCCGCACGCCACGTCACGCGATCCGGGTGGTGATTGAGCGATTCGGCGTCAGTGAAAACACTGATAACTTGGGTAGCTTTGGTCTGTTTGAACGGTCTGCAAGGTTCTTTGGGGAACTGGCGTTAGTCTTCATGGGTCTGGCGGTTCCGCCGGAGCTGGGTCGTTGAGTGCCACATCGCCAATACGCGAAAGGTCGAGTTGAACTGGCTGCGTTCCCATGCCGAGCCGATCACTACCATGGAATCTTCCATGAGCACGATCCGCATCTGCATGCAGCAGCCCTCCCTGGCCAAGTACCGCATCCCGGTCATGCGTGAGTTGGCGTCGCGCTCGAAGTTCTCGCTGCACGTCTACTACGGCACCGCAAAGCGTCTGAAGAACGTCGAGCCGTCGGGCTTCGGCGCCACGCACTTGAACACCTGGTTCTTCCCTTGGCCGCTGGAACTGGAGTGGCACCCGCTGCCGCTGGGCACGATCAGCCGCAAAAACTTTGACGTGCTGATCCTCGGCTGGAACACCCGCCATCTCAGCCTGCTGCCCTACATGCTCAAGGCCCGCTGGGCCGGCATCCCCGTGGTCATCTGGGGCCAGGGTGCGAGCAAAAACGAGGGCGCGTTCCGGCGTTGGTTCCGCTGGACCGTCAGCAAGCTCAGCTCCGCAATCATCGTCTACAACCACTCAGTCGCCGACGAGCTCGTCCGCAGCGGGCATGACCGCCAGCGCATCTTCGTGGCGCAGAACACCGTTGACCAGACCGAAACGCAGGCGGCGCGCGAGCACTGGCTCTCCCGCCCCGAAGAGCTCGCCGAGTTCCGTCGCGTCAACAACCTCGGCCACGGCCCGCACTTCATCTTCCTCTCGCGACTGGAGCTGGACAACCGCACGGACGTGCTGATCCACGCCGTGCACGCCATGCGGGCCAAGCACCCCGGCGTGCGGGCCACGATCATCGGCTCGGGCATCGCCGAGGCGAGCCTCAAGGCACTGGTTGAGAAGCTCGGACTGACCGAGCACGTGAAGTTCCCCGGCGCGATCTACGAGGACATCAAGCTCGCGCCGTGGTTCATGAGCGCCGACGCGTTCGTCTACCCCACCAACGTCGGCCTGTCGCTGCTGCACGCGTTCGGCTTCGGCCTGCCGGCGGTCGTCGGCGACAACATCAAGGCCCACAACCCCGAGATCGAGGCCCTGCGTCCCGGTGAGAACGGCGACGTGTTCAAGCACAACGATCCGAAGGACCTCGCGTGCGTGCTCGATGAGCTCGTGAGCGATCGGGCCCGTCTGGCCCGGCTATCTCGGGCGGCGCACACCACTGCGACGCGAGAGTTCACGCTGACGCGGATGGTCGATGGTGCCGAGGCGGCGGTGCGGTTTGCTGTCGCCGAGCCGCTACTCAAGCGCATCGCAGAGGCAACGCCCGAGGCGCGGATCGAAGCGTTCTAGTCGATCACATCGAGCTTGAAGATCCCGGTCTTCTCACCCTCCCTCGGTTCCTACCGGGGGAGGTGCCGCGCTTCGCGGCGGAGGGGGCAGGACTTCGAAGTATTCGTCATCACAACAAACGCCGGGAGCCGAACGCCCCGTCAGGGATGCCGTGGGGAAACTGGAGCCAAGCCTTCACTCATCGCCAGTGTTTGACACCAGGAAGAACCGGGCGATCTTGACGCCGAAGTGGTGCTCATCACCCTCGCGTTGGAAGACGTATTCGCCCTCCATTGTGCCCCAGGGGCTGGTGAGGTGGCAGAACGAGGCGTATTCGAAAGTCTGGCCGGGGCGGATGACCGGCTGCTGGCCGACGACGCCCTCGCCGCGAACTTCATTCTCGCGGCCGTTGGCGTCAACGATCTTCCAGGCGCGGGCCAGGAGCTGCGCGGTGATCGTGGATTCGTTGGTGATGCGCACGCGATAGCCGAAGACGAACTGGCGTGCGCCGGGGTCTGAGTGATCGGGCACGAAGCTCGGGAACACGCTGACGCGGAACCCGCTGGATTCGCACTCGGACCCTTTGCACATCGCACGTGCGATCACGCGGGCGCTGGGTGTTGAAGTGGTCATTGGCGTGGCTCCCGACTCCGTGGGCAGAGCATTGAGTGTAGCGTTCGATTTGCCGTTGTCCGCTCGATTCCGGCCAACATTCTCGATGGAAACCCCGAGTTTCGTGTGAAGATGGGGTGTGCGTGCAAGCGCGGCGGAGGGTCCGCTGCACACGCACGGAACCGCAGCTCATCGCTTCGCACAGGTCACCCGTTCGCACAAGGCGACGGGCCCGCATTCAACGTGCTGATGGTCTAGGCATCGTCGCGCGAGTATTCGCCCCACGTTGTGGAGGTCTCGGTGACTCGCACGCGCTCGAGCCGCACTCCGGCCGGGAAGCGGTAGACGCAGCCGCGCTCGTCGCGATACTCGCGCCCGCTGGCCAGCTCGCGCTCGACCACGTCAAACAACCGGCGAGCCATCACCTCAGTCGTCGGGTCCACATCGAACACCACCACGCGGCTGTCCCGCCGCTGCAACTCCTCGCGCAGCGGGTCCGCAGCATTCATCGCCATGGCGTGATCCAGCTCATCCAGATGCGCCTTCATCGCCAGCTTCAACGCCTTGAAATCGCACACCATGTCGCCAGCGTCCAACACCTTGGCGCTCAGCACCACATCCACACGACGGCTATGCCCGTGCGGAAAGCGGCACAGCCCCGGGTGCTTCGAGAGCATGTGCCCGGACTCAATCTCAAACGACTTGCAAACGCGATAGGGCATGTGGGAGCGGTCAGTTGTCAGTGGTCAGTTTTCAGCAGTCAGCAGTCAGCAGTCAGCAGTGGTCAGTTGTCAGTTGTCAGTTGTCAGTTTCGAGGCCTCGATCCCCTCTAATTTGCCATTTGCAAATTTGCCATTTGCCATTTTCCCTCCGTCCCCTCCGTGTACGGCCTTCAGTCTCCCCTCTGCGTTCCACTGCAATCCCTGCGTCCGCGGCGTACTCCGCCGCCGAGCTCGCAGATCGCTTCGGGCCGGGGCATCTTTGACGCCAAAGTCGCGCCGGTCGAGTCCAGAACCGCCCGGTGTTTGAAACCGACCGGCCGTTCGTCCGATATACAGCCATGTTCAAGCCGACGCGGCTGTTCGGGTGTTGTCCCGAACCGACCCGATCGGCACCCGTCAGTTCCAGCCCCGCCGGCATCCGGCGATGAAGCCCCTTTGGCGATCTCGCAACTCTTTGAAAGGACCGACATGCAGCTTGGGATGAAGTGTCTTGGCGTCGCGGCGTCCGCCCTCATGGTTTTCGCCGGCAGCGCCCACGCGCTGCCCTCGCTGATGGATCGCATCCCCTCCGACGCGCTGGTGTCCATCGTCATCCCCAACCCCACCGCCCTCGAAGCGTCCTTCAAGAAGGCCGCGACGAGCATGGGCTTGCCCGCTGGCAGCGAGATGAACCTCGAAGCTCTGATGCAGGTCATCGGCATCGCCGACTCGGTCAAGGCCGATGGGCCGGTCGGGCTCGCTGTGAAGCTCCCGGTTCGTGACAAGGACGGCAACGAACTGCCCGAGGACCAGCAGAATGTCGTGATCCTCGTCCCGGTGAAGGACTACGCCGCGTTCACCAAGGCGCTGGGCGCCGAGGTTGACGCGGAGATTTTGACGGTGAACATGGGTGACGGGCCGGCCTTCGCCCGCAACATCGGCGACGGATATGCCGCGCTGAGCAAGAACAAGACGTTCCTGACGTCGTTCAAGGGTGAGAAGGGCCAGCTCGCCGGGCACAAGGCCCGCGTCAGCGCCAGCGCCGACAGCGTCGC
>JAIEQQ010000226.1 GCA_019747615.1 Phycisphaerales bacterium | reverse complement strand
GAAGCGAGCGCCGGGGCGATATGAGACGCCGGCGTCCATGGGTACGCCGTAGATCGCCCAGTCGACCGGAGCGTTCTCGGGTGCGACATCTTCCAGCCGCGGGTACCGGGCGAAGGTGCTGATGCCGGCGAAGCGGGGCGAAACGCGAGCGTCGGGGAGGACGGTTTTGGGCATATCGCACGAGTGTACCGGGTGGACACGCCCGGTGGAGTCTTTGGTATGCTGTTCTGGCGACCGCGGCCGGCGCGCGTGGCCTGCGAATGGGGTTCAGGTTGAGCGTGGCCGTCTGCTTGCCGTCATTGCGTAGAGGGGTACCACATGTCAGACTTCGGCTCAGAGTTCAAGCCCAATCCATACTCACCGGGTGCATCGGGCAACACGCCGCCCGGTCCCCCACCGCTGCCGGGCTCCGGCGGCGGATTCATGGGCGGGCCGCCGATTCCGCCGCGGGGGACGGGTCCGAGTGCTGGCGGTGGCGGCGACGCGGTTGGCGTGGGCGGCGTGGCGCTCCCGGAATACTCGTTCCAGGGTGCACTCAGCATCGGCTTCGCGTCCTTCCAGAAGCATTACGTGACGCTGCTACTAACGTCATTGGCATACTTCGGCGTCATGGTCATCGGCAACGTTATCCAGTACGGACTGGATTACATGGCTGCGCCGCTCGGCTCGCTGCTGAACTTGGTGTACTCCGTGTTGGTCACGGCACCCTTCATGGTCGGAGCGCTCTTTGTGGGCGTGCGAGCGGCGCGCGGGCAATCCGCCAGCGTCGAAGACCTCAGGGTTGTTCTGCCTAGGTTCTGGAGCCTCGTGGGCTACGTCTTGCTGCTGTACCTGATTTCGATTGTGGTGATGCTGCCGATTGCCATCGTCGGCGGACTCGTTGTTTTCGCGGCCGCTGGTGCGGCGGGGGGGGGTGGCGGTGGCGGTGGCGCCGCCTTGACGGGCGTGTTTGGCCTCGTTCTGTTGATCGGGATTGTCGCGATGCTGGCAATGACGTTCGTTTCCCTCCGGCTTTACGCCGGGATGTTCCGACTGGTGGACCCGGCGCTGCCAGCCATCGGCGTGTTCGACGCCTTGAAGTACTCCTGGAACCTCACCGCGGGTCTCGTTTGGCTCTCGCTCCTGGGCTTGTCACTGACGGTCGGAATACTGACCATACTTTCATTTTGCCTTTTGGTCGTCGGCGTGTTCTTCCTTGGGCTTCCGCTGTTCATCTCGGTGATCGGGGCTGCGTACGCGATGCTGTCGCAGGCCTCGCTCCGCGGCTTTTGCAGGAACTGCGGCTATGACGTTCGCGCCACGCCAGGGATGCCGTGCCCGGAGTGCGGCGCTGTCGAAAGCGGCGGCGAGGTTGTGCTGGGGCGGTGAGCGGACGCGGGCCGCGCTCGCGAGTTGACAGCGTGTCGAAATTGACGCACGGCTTAGCAACGTTCTATAGGGGCGCCCAATGTCAGACTTCGGCTCAGAGTTCAAGCCCAACCCATACTCACCGGGTGCATCGGGCAACACACCGCCCGGTCCTCCACCGCTGCCGGGCTCCGGCGGCGGATTCATGGGCGGGCCGCCGATCCCGCCGCGCGCGATGCCGGGCGGGCCGGCAGGCGGCGGTCTCGCTGCGCTCCCGCCGTATTCGTTTCAGAATGCGTTCGAGATCGGGTTTCAAACGTTCCAGAAGCACTACGTCGCGCTGCTGCTGGGGTCGCTGATCTATGTCGTCCTCTCGGTCATCGGGCTGGTGATGACGATGGCTCTCGACGCGGTCGCTCCGCCTTCCGGATCGATCCTCAACTGGATCTACTCGTTTTTGGTCCTGTCGCCGTCCATCGCGTTCATCACATTCCTCGGCGTTCGCGGCGCGCGTGGCCAGTCTGTTTCGGTCGAGGGACTGCAGGATCTGCTCCCGCGGTATGGGGTGCTGCTGCTTTATTCGATCCTCACGACCGGGCTCGCGATTGTTGTTTTCCTGCCGTTCGGAATGATCGCAGGACTTGTCATCGCGCTCGCCATCGGGACCAAAGCCAATGCGCTGTTCTGGCTCCTCGTTCCGCTGTTCCTGCTGGCGATGTTGGTATTTGCCTACCTCACGACTCGCGTGATCTTCGGATACTACCGCGTGATTGACCCGGAACTTCCGCCGATCGGCGTCATCGACGCGATGAAGCAGTCCTGGGCTGTGACCGCTGGCGTGACCGCCTGGTCGATGCTGGCCTTGGGGCTTGTGACCGGCATGCTGCTGCTCGCCAGCTTGTTCCTGCTCTGCGTGGGCGTCTTGTTCCTGGGGCTTCCCTTGATGCTCGGCATTTACGGCGCTGCATATGCCATGCTGTCGCAACGCTTGACACCCGGCTACTGCAAGAGCTGCGGCTATTCGATCCGCGAGATCCGCGACGGCCGTTGCCCCGAGTGCGGCACACTGGTCGAAGACGGCAGCAGCTCCGGGTTCACCGCTCCGGCGTGAGCGGTGGCAACTCGCAAAGAGCCGCGCGGGTGTATGGGGTGGACACACGCCGTCGTATGCGTGGTATGCTCTTGCTCAGGATTTCGCGTCGGGGCGTTTCGAACGCAACAAGTGTTTGGTGACCTGCCGCTGAGCGCGGCGAAATGGTGCGGTGGGGCACTCGATGTCATACTTCAACTCGAACTTCAAGCCGAACCCGTTCTCATCGAACGACTCCGGCAACACGCCCCCCGGCCCCCCACCGCTGCCAGGCTCAGGCGGCGGGTTCATGGGCGGGCCGCCAACGCCGCCGCGAATATCGGGCGGCGGAACCGGTGAGGGCGGCGACGGTGCGGCTGGCGGAGTGGACCTGCCGCCGTATTCATTTCAGAGCGCCTTTGAGATCGGCTTCGAGTCATTTAAGAAGCATTACGTCACGCTGCTGCTGACGTCACTCGCGTATGTCGGCGCGTCGGTCGTTGGGCAGGTCATCGAATACGGCTTCAACTACTTGGCTGCGCCGTTGGGTTCGATACTGAGCTTGGCGTATTCAGCGCTCGTCTTAATGCCGATCGTCGTCGGCTCGCTCTATGTGGGCGTGCGTGCGGCTCGCGGTCAAACGCCGAGCGTGGAGGATCTTCGAGTAGTTCTGCCCAGATACTGGCGCGTTGTGCTCTACTTTCTTCTGTTCTATGCCATCGCGCTGGTGGCCGTTCTTCCGTTCGGGATCGTCTTCGGGATCGTGGGCACCGCGGCCATTTCAGGTGCGGGCGCGGCGAACTTTAACGCCGTCCTTATCGTCGGTATTTGCTTCGCAGTCATCGCTATGCTCATCACGACGTTCTTGTCCGTTCGGCTGTACGTCGGGATGTTCCGCATCGTGGACCCTGCACTGCCCGCGATCGGTGTCATCGGCGCGTTGAAATACTCGTGGAAGACGACCTCGGGCGTCGTTTGGCTTTCGCTTCTCGCTTTGGTTGTATCAATCACTCTTCTTGCGACGCTGTCAGTGTGCTTGCTAGTCGTCGGCGTGATCTTCCTGGGGCTTCCGCTGTTCATCGCGGTGATCGGGGCCGCGTACGCGATGTTGTCAAAGGCCTCGCTGCCCGGATACTGCAAGAGCTGCGGCTATTCGATCCGCGAGATCCGCGACGGCCGCTGCCCCGAGTGCGGCACGCTGGTCGACGAGGGCGGCAACGCGGGGTTCACCGCTCCGGCGTGAGCGGTGGTGTTGCGGAAGACACGGGCGTCGCGGCGTGTGTACCCGGCGAGCCCCCGGCCGCGCTCTGCGTGGTGCGATCGTTGCGCGGCGGCAGCACGCCGTTGCACTCTGGGCATCGCTCGCTCGCAAGCCCGCGGATGTCATAGCCGCAGGCCGGGCAGAAACTTCCAAGATCGCGGAGACACCAGCGCACAAACGCCCGCCCACCAAAGAGCAAATACGCCCCCAGCGCCGCGATCCCGATCGCGGGCAGCGAGTTTGCACCCGTCGACATGACGAAGTACAACAGATCTTGCGACTGAACGGAACCGTCAACCGCCCGCAAGCTGTTGATGACCAGCATCACGACGCCGATCGTCGCCTGCGCACCGGCCCATGCGAGGATGACCGCGCCGGTGAGTCGCACGATCGGTCGGAACCACATGAAGTCGTTCATCGGCGGCACCTCGCCATGAGCCGCGCGAGCCGATGGGCGGGCACGGTTGAAGCGACAACAACAAGAACGAAGACCACTCCGTAGCCGACGGCCAGAAATACCGACTGTCGCGGGCCCTCGGCCAGCGCGATGTAGATTCGTGCGATCATGGACCCGAGCACGCCGGTTGGCCCAGCACTGTTCTCGCCAGCGGCCGCGACTCCGTGCACGATGATCGCCGACGAGATCACCAGCGCGAGACCAACACCCGGCACGAACGCAAGCAGCCGCGTGATCAGCACGAGGTCAGCGAGATTCGGACGCGAGATCGACTTCACTTCAGCCATGCGTCATCCAGCGTCATCCCCTCCGGCACAGCCGCGGCGTCTGACGACTCCAGCATACTCGCCACCGGTGTCGCGCAGTAGTCCAGCGCGAACGACCCAGCCGGCCGGTGATTGCCCGACCAGCCGAGGCCGCCGAAGGGCAGCTTGCTTGACGCCCCGGCGGTTCCGGTATTCACGTTGATGCAGCCGGCGCGGACTTCGCTGACAAAGCGAGCGGCGGCGCTCGTGTCCTTGGTGAAGATCGCCGCGGCGAGGCCGTAGCGTGTGGCGTTGCTCTGGGCGATCGCTTCGTCGAGGTTGTTGACGATCGACACGCGCAGCAGCGGGCCGAAGATCTCCTGATCGCAGCCAGCGTCAAAGCCCGCGCCGCCCGTGGCGATCGCGTCGCTCGCGGCGAACCGGTCCACACGGATCACCGAGGGCGTGAGGAAGAAGCCTTTGCTCGTTCCGTTCGTGCCCGGCGTGTCGAAAGCCGCGGATCGCACGAGGATCTCAGCGCCCGCCGCCTCGGCGCGCGACTGGAAGTCCAGCACGTCTTGGCGCGCCCTGGCGTTGTTGAGCGGCCCCATGAAGACCGGGTTCGTTGCACGTGCTTGACCGACGGAAATCGCCGACGCCATCTTGCAGACCGCGGGGATGAGCCGGTCAGCGATGTCACGATGAACGATCGCCCGGCGCGTGCAGGTGCAGCGCTGGCCGGTCGTCGCGAAGGCCGAGCGGGCGAGCTCAATCGCCGCGAGGCGGAGATCGCAATCGGGCATGTAGACCGACGGGTTGCTGCCGCCGAGTTCCAGGGCGATGATGCGGCCGGGACGGTCGAGATTCGCCTGGAGGATCTTCTTGCCCACGGGCCACGATCCGGTAAACGCGATGGCATCAAGCTCCGGATGAGAGACCACGGCGCTGGCGACATCGGCCCCGCCCTGCACCAGATTCAACACGCCGGGGATATTGATGCCCTCAACGCGGAGAGCTTCGTCAAACCACTCCGCAAGCTGCTGACCCACCGCCATGGCCTTATCGCTGGGCTTAAAGACGATGGTGTTGCCCATCGCGAGCGCCGGCACGATGTGGCCGTTGGGCAGATGCGCGGGGAAGTTGAAGGGGCCGATGACGCCCATGACGCCGTGGGGCTTGAACGTGCATCGCCCGACGCGCGAGGGTGAAAGAGCAAACTCGAAGTCCGTCACGCGCCGCAGGCCGCCCTCAGGGGCTTCGTCCAGTGTGATATCCACCTTGCCCGAGAGCAGCGCCGCCTCTTGCTTGGACTCCCACATCACCTTGCCGATTTCGTCGCACAGCAGCCCGGCCATGACAGCCTGGCGCTCCTTGGCGATCTGTGCGAAGCGCCGCAGCACCGCGAAGCGTCGTTCGCGTGGCGTTCTTGACCATGCTGGTAGCGCCGCTCTGGCGGCGTTGCAGGCCTCGTGAACGTCGCTCACGCGTGGTGAGCACGCGAAGACTCGTTGCTCGGGGAACGCCGGATTGACAGTGAAAAGTGCGTCGCCGGGAATCGGCCGCCACTGACCAGCGATGAGGTTGCACGAGCCGCGAGAGACATGGGACGCGAGTTCGGTCGTCATGCCCGAATGTAGGAGCAACGATCACGCGGCACACGACACCTCTCGGACGCGAAGACTGAATGGCAGCTCAACTGACACCGGTCGCACACCATGTGTTCACACCGCCGCCCGAGCCTCGCTCACGAGCATCGCAACAGGCCTGAGCCGCTCAACGCCGCGAGCGACCGCGAGCCGTCCCCCCCGCACCGCCACCGCCACCCGCCCCGCCGCCGACAGCGCTCGCGCCGCCCACGGCCGCTTTGCGAGCCTTGGACTTCGCCTTCGCCGGCTTCGGGAGCGCCTCGGGCACCGCGGCGGGCTTGCTCGCGCCGGAAACGGCCGCGCGAGCCTGCGGCGGCTCGAGCAGCGTGAAGCCGCAATCGAGCCCCGGCGTTGCGTTCAACGCCGCGAGGTGTGCTCGCGGGATCACCAGTCGCCCCTGCCGATCCAGAGCCGCCGGGCACTCGACCGCTCGGAACTCGCCGTCGTCATCGATGACACTGACGATGGCGTGCTGCGCTGGCGGCTTGTCCGGCGACGAGGGCTCGCCGAGGCGGGCGATGCGCGTGTCCTTGACGATCGAGATCGCGTCCAGCGCACACTCCAGGTGCGGGCCGCCGTCAAACGGGTCGATGCGGTTATGATACTTGAATCCGAGCTTCTCAAGCATCCGGCGCGCCGGCACCGTCTCGGTGCCGACCTGCGCGACGCACGCGCGGGCCTCGGGCGCGATCAGCGTGAGGTAGATCTCCTCACGCGGGAAGAGCGACAGGATGAACTCCTTGCTCTCCTGACAGAAGCGATCGGCGTCCTCATAACTCATGTTGATGAACGCACGCGTAAACCCGTCCCAGAACGGCGACTGTCCGTCGCTGTTCACAGG
>JAIEQQ010000537.1 GCA_019747615.1 Phycisphaerales bacterium | reverse complement strand
CTCCTGCTCCGCGAGAAAGACACGCGCGACGGCAGCGACGCGCGGTCCAGCCGCGCTACGCCCAAGCCGCGCGCCCGGCCCGCTCATCTGCCCTCAGCGCAAAGCACGCCCCGCGCTCGCCCCGCGCATGCCGGGCTTGCCCAGCGTTCCGTGCGGGTCGATCACGAACTTTCGTTCTGATCCCTCGTCAAAGAGGCGATAGGCGTCCACGGCCTGGTCCATCGAGATCACCTCCGTCGCGATGACGTCTCGCAAGTAGTCCATTCGTCCCCAGAGGATCGCGTTCATCAGGCCCTCGTTGTAGCGCATCACCGGGGCCTGCCCGGCGATGATTGAGGGGGACTTGGCCCAGTGCTTGCCAAGATCCAGCAGCAGCTTGCCCTGCTTGAGGTCTTTGGTCTTGGCCTTTGGGTCGCCCGCGGCGTAGACGCCCAGCACGCCCATCCCACCGCCGGATCGGACCACTTCCATCAGATCGTTCAGCACCGTTTCGGGCTGCTCTTCATCAGACGCGTGCCCGTGGCCGTGCGCCTCGAGGCCCACGGCGTCGACGCCACAGTCCACCTCGCGTACACCCAGGATCGCTTCGATCTGGTCGGGCAAGGGCGTCGCTTGGCTCAGGTCCACGATCTCGTACCCGGCCTCCTTGACCAGTCGCAGGCGCTCGGCCTTCATGTCGCCGACAATGATGCACGATGCGCCGAGCAGCCGCGCGCTGGCCGCGGCGGCGCGACCGACCGGCCCGGCCCCGGCGATGTAGACCGTCGAGCCGGTCTTCACGCCCGCCGACACGCAGCCGTGGAATCCCGTGGGCAGGATGTCTGATAGCAGTGTGAGCGCTTCGATGTGCTGCATCGCGCGGTCCTTGTCGGGGAACTTGAGAAGGTTGAAGTCGGCGTACGGCACCAGGTGGTACTCAGACTGCCCGCCCTTCCACCCGCCCAGGTTGAAGCCGTAGGCGCCGCAGTCCTGCTGAGAGTTCACGTTCTTGCACACCTCGGTGTGCTGCCGCTTGCAGTTCACGCACCGCCCGCAGGCGACGTTAAACGGCACCGAGACCAGATCGCCAACCTTGAGAAACAGCACGTCGCGGCCGGCTTCGATCACCTCGCCGGTGACCTCGTGTCCGAGCTGCTCACCGGCGGGCATGGGGAAGCGCCCGCGATAGATGTGCTGGTCGCTGCCGCAGATGTTGGTGGCGACGACCTTGAGAATCACGCCGTGCTCGATCGCCTTGCCGTTGGAGGCGTCCTGCATCTTCGGGTACTGGACGTCTTGAACTTCGAGTTGCTTGGGCCCGAGGTAGACAACGGCGCGATTGGAAGCCATGGTGGGTATCCGATCGAGAATGGGTTTGAGGGCGAGAGAGAGCGTGCCTAGGTGATCGCGTGCCGGCGACACATCCGGAGCCGAATCACTTCAGACCATTGACTGTTGCTCGTGCCTCTTGAAGCGTCGACAGATAAGAGTTCCGCCATTGCTGACAGTGCGCGGCATTCGACGCGCCACTCGTGCGGCCCTGCGGACCAGCGCTCGCGCGGCTACCACATCATCGCCCCGGGTGCGTGGCATCGCGCGTGACCGCGGGGCGGACAATCAGTCGGATTCTCGTTGACGCGTGCACTCGCGAGAGTTTGGCCCGTGCCTTCGCAGAGCCTCAGGCACGGCGTCAAAAGTCGCGGGACTTATCGTTCATCCGTTGCACACGGATCACCGGCGAGACTCTGGCGTGGCAAGGCCATGAGCGATGGACCCCTCTCGGAGAGAGGGAGTACCTAATGGCACGGCACGCCGCAATCACACGTACCGATACTCAATCGGCGCATCCACTTCCGGATGCAGGCTCGCGTGCACAGGGCACGCGTGGCCGATGGCTTCGAGTCGTGCACGCATCTCCAGCGGCACGCTCGCGGCGGGGATCGTTACCACCACCGGAAGTCGCGCGATGCGCCGTGGCGCGGGCGGGGTGGACATGTGCTTTTCGACGGTCGCCGTGGCGCCTTCGAGTGAGATCGAGTTGCGCTCGCCCCACATGGCGATGGTGGTGAGGATGCAGGAGGCCAAGCCGCTGGCGATGAGGTCGGTGGGGCTGAAGGCGGAGGCATCGCCGCCGATGTCCTTGGGTGCGTCGGTGCGCAGGGTGGGTCCGGCGGGGTGGACGAGGTCGCACTTCTTGTTGCCGGCGTAGCGGACGTTGATGGTGAGCAAGGGAGGGTTCCAAATGGTCAAATGGTCAAGTTGCTAAATGAAGACCGTCCGCTCAAGTACCTCGCGTCTCGCGTTCCTCTGCCGAGATCATCTTCACCCTCCCCCGGTTCCTACCGGGGGAGGTGGCGAGTCTGCGAGCCGGAGGGGGCGAGACCCACGGCGATTGCTTGACCGCGAAGAAATCGAAGTCGCGCCCCCTCCGCCGCGAAGCGCGGCACCTCCCCCGGTAGGAACCGGGGGAGGGCGGACGCTGACGCACGATCTCATCAGAGCAGTCTCGCCTCTCGCGACTTCCAGTGCCCGATGCCCAGTGCCCAGTGCCTTCCCTCTGCCCAGTGCCTTCCCGCTCACCCCTTCCGGCCGAGCACGAAGCCGATGAGCGTGCTCACGAGGATCAGGCCCGCGAAGATGCCCGCGGACATCAGCACGTTGCCAGTCAGGAACGTGGTCAGTGCGAAGTTGCTCACGCCCATCGCGGCGACGATCACCACGCTCAGCATCACGCCCGCGACTAGCGTCAGCCCAAGGGCCACGCCGCCGCCGATGCCTGACCACGTCGCGTCGTACGGCTCGGCGAGCATCATCGCCATCGCGGGCGAGCCCGCGCCGACGCCGACATCGCTGGCCACGCCGGTGTTCTCGAACAGCCCGCCGCCGGAGTTCTCATCGGCCGAGGCGTCGTTGCGCCCGCCACCTTGATAGACGTCTTCAAGCAGGCCCGCGTTGAGCGACGTGTCATCGCCGCTCTTAGTGATATCCAGCAAGCCCGAGCCGCTGTTGCCCGGATCGCCCATGGTGATGCCGCCGACGGAGCTGGTGATCTGCGTCTGGGCGGATGCGTCGGTGTCTTCGCTGTCATCGCCCTCGAAGATCGAGATGCCGGACTTGTCCTTCGTGGTGCCCTCGGCGCCCGCGGCTCCGGAGCCGGTGCGCGAGTCATCAACCGCCAGGGCGATCTCAGCGCCCGAGTCGGCCAAGGGGATGCTGTCCTCGCCCTCATCGCTGCCGGCGAGCATGTTCACCTGCTCGACCTTGAAGACCAGGCGGTCGCGATCGCGGAACTCCTGAAGCTGTCCGCTGGAGGCCATCTCGCGAACCTTCTCTGCACTGACGCCCAGCTTGCCGGCGGCTTCCTCGAGCGTGTAGAACATCTTGGCCATAGCGATTCACTCCAGGATTGGTCGATACGATGGAAAGCGTCTGCCGGTTGAGGGCGGGCGTGGTTTGGGGAGCAAGAATACCGCGCCGCGGCCGAACGTGCCGCGACGGGGGACTCGGAGTGTACTGTGGGCAAGCTCGCAGGGCCAGCACAACCGCCCGGACATCTGTCCTTCCAAGGGCCGAACGTCCGCCCGCCGGTCGGCATCGACGACCTCCCGGGCGTCTGGCGGCAATCGCTCCGCGCCGTCAGCGGCGGCCTCATCCGCCTCAGGCGCGCCGGCCAGAACGCCCGCATCGCGGCCTCCCCGCGCGGCTTGGCCCTGCCATCGCGAGCATTCGATCCGTGGGCCTATCGCACACCCTTGATGCCGCATCCGATCGAGCGGATCGCGATCCAGCACCCGGATGTGCCGCGAGGGTTGGACGGGTTGTCGATCCTGCACGTGACGGACCTGCACTTCCGGCGTCGCCAGCGCGATGAGCAGTTTCAGGCTCTCGTCCGGGCGATCCGCCAGACCCCGGCGGACATCGTCGCGTTCACGGGCGACTATCACGATTCGATCGGCCACGAAACCGCCGCGGCGGAGTTGCTGGCCGATCTGGCAGTCGCCGCCCGGGCTCGCGATCGCTTGGGGGTCTATGGCGTCTTCGGGAATCACGATACCGATCGCATGCGACAGCTCGCGCGCCGGATCACCGGGATCACCTGGCTCGAGAACCGCGCCGCGCCGGTGCTTCGAGTTCCCGCGCGAAGCGAGCCGCTGGCGCTGCGCGTCGTCGGGCTGAGCTACCCCGAAGATCCGCTGGTGGCGATGCTCGATCTCGGGCGCGCCCCCGCGAAGCAATCGCCCCGCCCGCTGACAATCGCGCTGGCCCACATGCCCAGCGTCCTCACTGCGTGCGCCGACATGGGCGCCTCGATCGTCATCGCCGGGCACACGCACGCCGGCCAGATTCGCCTGGCCCCGGGATTCGCGATCCACACTTCCAGCGACTTGCCGGGGCACATGGCCTCGGGGATCTTGCGCAGCCGCGACACGCTCTGCCTCATCTCGCGCGGCGTCGGCGAGGGCTTCTGGCCCGGCCTTCGCATCAACTGCCCACGTCAACTGCCGCTGTACGTCCTGAGCCCCGGCCCGCTGGCGGGCGGCGAGCCGGCGGGGCTGCACTGCGTGAAGGCGTGGTGAACGGGAGGGCGGAGCGCGCCACTCTTCTCTCAAGCCGCAATCCTCATGCCTCGTGCCTCATGCCTCGGTCCTCAGGCCTCACCCACGGAGCCACCCCATGTCCGACCCCGCCTTCGAGAAACTCGGCTCCTTCTACCTCGGCAAGTCCTATGACCTCGGCACTCGAACTCGCAGCCCCAACCTTGTCCTCTACGATTCCAAGGATCTGGTCACCCACGCCGTGTGCGTCGGCATGACCGGCTCCGGGAAGACCGGCCTGTGCGTGGGGCTGCTGGAAGAAGCCGCGATCGACGGCATCCCCGCGATCATCATCGATCCCAAGGGCGACCTGTCCAACCTCCTGCTCAACTTCCCCGCACTCCGCTCCCAGGACTTCCGCCCCTGGATCAACGAAGACGACGCACGCAAGAAGGGCCTCACGCCCGACGAGTTCGCCGCCAAACAAGCCGAGCTCTGGACAAAGGGCCTCGCCGACTGGGGCCAGGATCCCTCGCGCGTGCAGAAACTCAAAGACGCCGCGGAGTTCGTGGTTTACACCCCGGGCAGCCACGCCGGCGTGCCCGTCTCGATCATGAAGTCCTTCGCGGCACCACCGTTCGAGATCATCGATGACCGCGAGCTCTTCCGCGAGCGCATCTCCACCACTTCGACGAGCCTGCTCTCGCTGATGGGAATCGCCGCCGACCCCGTCCAGAGCCGCGAGCACATCCTCCTCTCGGCCATCTTCAACGACGCGTGGACCAAGGGCCAGGACCTGGACCTCCCGGCGCTGATCGCGCGCGTCCAAGCCCCGCCATTCACCAAGCTGGGTGTGATGGAACTCGAATCCGTCTACTCGGCCAAGGACCGATTCAGCCTCGCCATGGCGATGAACAACCTCGTCGCTGCGCCCGGCTTTTCCGCGTGGACCGAGGGCCAGCCCCTGGACATTCAGAACATCCTGTACACGCCATCTGGCAAACCTCGACACGCGATCTTCTCGATCGCCCACCTCCCCGACGCCGAGCGGATGTTCTTCGTCTCTCTGCTCTTGAACCAAGTCCTCGCCTGGACCCGCTCGCAGTCCGGCACCACCAGTCTTCGCGCCATCCTCTACATGGACGAGATCGCCGGCTACTTCCCACCCACCGCCAACCCCCCGAGCAAGCAGCCGCTGCTCACACTCATGAAACAGGCCCGCGCCTTCGGCGTCGGCGTTGTCCTGGTCACTCAGAACCCTGTTGACCTCGACTACAAGGGCCTCTCCAACGCAGGAACCTGGTTCATTGGCCGCCTGCAAACCGAGCGCGACAAACTCCGCGTTCTGGACGGGCTGGAAGGGGCCGCGGCGCAGGCCTCCTCGAAGTTCGATCGCGCCTCAGTTGATCGCGCCCTCTCGGCCTTGGGCTCACGCGTCTTCCTCATGAACAACGTCCACGAAGACGCGCCCGAGATCTTCGAGACCCGCTGGTGCATGTCCTACCTCCGCGGGCCGCTCACCCGAGGCCAGATCAAGCAACTGATGGACCCGTACAAAGCCGGCGGCGCCACAGCGACGACGACCGCCCCCGCCGCTCCTACCGGGGCCATTGCGAGCAATCCTGCACCAGGACCCGCGTCATCAAGCGCTCCACCCGCAACGAGCACCCCCGCGGCCTCGCGCCCCATCCTGCCCCCCGAGATCCCCACCTACTTCCTCCCCGCCCGCACCAGCGGCGGCATCACCTATCACCCCATGCTCCTGGGCACCGCCAAGGTCTACTTCTCCGACGCCAAGTCCGCCACCGATGTCGAGCAACCGATCGCCCAGCTCCTCGAAATCCAACCCGGCCCCGTCCCCGTTGACTGGGACAACGCCCAAGACACCGACGTCTCCGACGCCGACGTCGAAACCGACGGCGAGCCGGGAGCCGCGTTCCTCCCGCTCTCGCCCGAAGCCAGCAAGCCCAAGAACTACGACGCCTGGAAGAAGTCTTTTGCCGACGGCCTGTTCCGCAACGAGAAACTCGAACTCTTCCGCTGCACCAGCCTCAAGCAAGTCTCGCAGGGCAAGGAGACCGAGCAGGAGTTCCGCGTTCGCCTCACCCAGCTCGCCCGCGAGCAGCGCGACGCCACTGCCGAGAAACTCCGTCAGAAGTACGCCCCGAAGATGGCGGCGCTTCAGGACCGCTTGCGGCGTGCGCAGCAGGCCGCCGAGGTCCAGCGCGAGCAGGCCAGCGGCGCCACGTGGTCCGCGGCCCTCTCCGCCGGTGCCGCGATCCTCGGCGCGTTCATGGGCCGAAAGGTCGCCAGCGCCGGCAACATCGGCATCG
>JAIEQQ010000239.1 GCA_019747615.1 Phycisphaerales bacterium | reverse complement strand
GGCGCCGCGGTCCGATCGAGTCGCTTCCCGATTGCCCGCTGGCCGATGGCTGGATCCCCGCGACGCCGTGGGTGTGGGGCGGGGAACTCAGGAGACCGGCGCGACGGCACACGAAAAACCCCGCGCGGGGGCGGGGTTTTGGGGGGCTGGGTTTGGGGGGACTGGGATTGGGTGGGCGCGTCTGGCCTCGATGGCAGCCGTCACCGGGCATTCGTTTGCGGGCGCTTGGCGACGTCAGTGAGCGAACGCGGAGCTACCACGCGGCCCTCGGGCTGCTTGCCTTCGCAGCCGTCGAAGAAGATGCTGAAGAAGAGGTCGTAATCGCCCTTGTTCACGCCGCTGTTTTCGAACGGTGGCTGGCCGCCGTTGCCGAAGGGCGGCAAGGGCTGACCGGTGTCGTCAGCGATGTCGCACGCAAGACCACCGTCGAAGAAGATGGCGAAGAAGAGGTTGTAATCGGCTTCGGTCACGCCGTTGTTGACGTACTGCGGGCCATAGGGCCCGATGGGCGGCAGCGGCGTGCCGTCGTCGTAGGCGATGTCCGCGGCGGTGCAGCGGAAGACAGGCACAGCGATCACAGCGACCGAGGCGACGCTGCTGGTCACGCTGTCGCAGGCGCTGGTAAACACGGCGGTGTACTGCCCGCTGTCGCCGGGCTGGGCTCCGGTGATGGTGAGCATCATCGGAGCGCCGGTCGTGGGCGAAGGCAGCGGACCCGCGGCACCGCTGACGAACCCGCCGCCGGGCGAGGCGCCGGCCGGGCCATTGGTGATATTGACGCCGTTGCGTTGCCATTGAACGGTGATGTTGCTGAGTCCGGGGTTGGTGGCCGCGGCGAGGACGAGGTTCTGGCCCGCGTCGATGGTGACGTTGTCGGGCTGGTCGGTGATGAAGATACGCGGCGGGCCGTAGCGGGCAATTCCCAATGCGACCGACGAGCCGATAGAGCTGAAGCCGCCAAGTGCCACGAGGTCTCCATTTGGTAGCAAGGCCAGCGAACCCACCCCACCATCGAGGCCGGTGCCAAGAGGCCGCCACGCCACACCGTCCCAACGCGCGATATTGTTTGCATTGACACCGCCTGCAGTGGTGAACAGGCCCCCCGCAACGAGGTCGCCGTTGGGAAGCACGATTAACTCGTGCACGGCGCCATTCATCCCCGAACCAAGCGGCGACCAAGCCGAGCCATCCCAGCGAGCGATCCGGTTTGAGGCCACCCCGCCAGCTGTCCCAAACTCCCCTCCCGCGATCAGATCGCCGTTCGGAAGGACAGCCAACGCGAGGACCCGACCATTCATTCCTGACGCGAGTGCTGACCAAGCGGAGCCGCTCCAGCGGGCGATGCGGTTGACGACCGCCAAGCCTGCGACGGCAAAGTCGCCCGCTGCTACCAAGTTCCCATTGGGGAGTACAGCAAGTGCGTCCACGTTGCCGCCCACGCCGGATGCGCCGAAAGACACCCAAGTCGCGCCGGTCCAGCGCGCGATTCGATTCGTGCCGCTGACCCCACCAGCGGAAGTGAAGCTACCTCCGGCGACGACGTGGCCATTCGGGAGTACTGCTAGGGTGAAAACAGTGTTGTTCATTCCCGATCCCAAACCAGACCCAGTTGTTCCGTTCCATCGAGCGATGCGACCGGGGGTAAACCAGCCTCCCGCCACCACCTCGCCATTCGGGCGCTCTGCCAACGCGAGCACCGTGCTGTTGAAGAACAAGTAATCAGACCAATCTGAACCGTTCCAGCGACGAATCACGCCGAAGATCGTGAACGGAGCCCCAGGCGCCTCTCCGCCGGCGAGGAGATCGCCGCTACGAAGCACATGGAGCGTCCTCAGGCCGGTCGGCAGGCCCGGTGCGGCCAGGGCCGTCCAAGCCGAGCCGTTCCAGCTTGCCAAAGAACGTGCCGGCGCTGCCCCAGCGGTCTGGAAGCCACCCGCCGCCAGAAGATCACCGCTCGGCAGGATCGCGAGCGAGCGCACTTCGCTGCTCATCCCGGATCCGAAGGCAGACCAAGCCGTGCCATTCCAACGGGCGATGTAGTTTGCGTTGACGCCGCCCGCAGCTAGGAACTGGCCACCCGCCACGAGATCGCCGTTGGGGAGAACAGCCATCGCGGCTACGTTCGAAGTCATACCCGATCCAAACGCAGACCACGATGAGCCGTTCCATCGAGCTATGTGGTTCTGGCTGGATCCGTAGGCCGTCGAGAAGATGCCGCCAGCCGCCAAGTCGCCATTGGGGAGCACGGCGAGCGAAAGGACTTGCAATCCACTCGAGTCACCACGAATCCCTTCACCTAGTGGAAACCACGCCGAGCCATTCCAGCGCGCTACACGGAGAGCGGTGACGCCGCCCGCGGTACCGAAGCTGCCACCTGCGATAAGGTCGCCGTTTGGAAGTACGGCGAGGGCTAAGACTCGCGGGTCGAAGCCACCTATGCCAGTTCCCAATGGCAACCAAGAAGTCCCGTTCCACCGAGCGATGGACCTTGCGCTCGTCCCTCCAGCGCTCGTGAAGTTCCCACCTGCGACCAAGTCGCCATTCGGAAGGGTGACAAGGGCGTTCACGGAGGCTGGAAACTGCTGTGAAACGCCCGTGCTCAGAGCGGACCAGGCCGAGCCATTCCAAGTTGCAATCCCATTCACGACGACGCCGCCGGCAGTGGTGAACTCGCCACCAGCGACCAAGTTGCCGTTGGGGAGTACAGCGAAGGACAGGACCGAACCGTTCGTACCGGTGCCCAGCGTCGACCATACCCCGGACGCCGGGTCATAGATCGCGATGTTGCGAGCCAGCACCGTGCTCGCGATCGTGAAGCTCCCGCCGACAACAAGCTTCGCGGAATCCGGCCCGGGCCCGTCCGGATCCCACATGATGACTGCATTCACGGTCCCATTCGTGCCACTCACGCGTGCCGTGGTCGGATCGAACGATTGCCACACCGGCTCGCACTGCGCGCGGGCCAGCGACTGAATGCCGAGAGACACAACAACAAACACGATCAACGTCAACATATCGGCAATGGCGCGGGGCATCCGGGGCTCCTTGATCCGGTGACTTCCAAACTAAGGTACTAACGGTACCGCTCAGGCGAGTGTCTGTGGGCGAAAATCTGCATCTCTGGCTAACATTTCTTCGAGCATTGACACCGACACGCCAGCAAAACCCCCGGCATCACATCCGATGGTCCGCCCCGACCCATCGCCCACAAAGCACACAGCCCACGGCACGGGCCGTGGGCTGTATGGATTCAAGTCATCTGTGTTCAGCGGAGTTCGCTCGCCCCGGGCTCAACTCATCCGGATCACTGGTAAGTCTCCGGCTTGGCACGGGCAAAGGCTCCGGCCCCTCTCGGAGAGAGGGGGTACCCAAAGGCACAGGATTCAGCGATGATCCGAACTACTTAAACGTCGTCTTAAACGTCCGCACCGCCGCCTCGAGGTCCTTCTCCACGGCCTTGATGTCCTTCGTCTCAACAAGCTTATCACGCACGGCCTTGCCCAGGCCGTTCATGTACTCGATCAGCTTGATCTCGAACTCGCGGACCTTGCTGGTGGGGACGTCGTCGAGCAGGCCGCGGGTGGCGGCGAAGATGCTGATGACTTGGTCGATGACGTTCATCGGGCCGTACTGGGGCTGCTTGAGGAGTTCGACCATGCGGGCGCCGCGGTCGAGCTGGCGCTGGGTGGCCTTGTCCAGTTCGGTGCCGAGCTGGGCGAAGGCTTCCAGTTCGCGATAGCTGGCAAGGTCCAGTCGCAGCGAGCCGGCGATCTGCTTCATGGCCTTGATCTGGGCGGAGCCACCGACGCGGCTGACGGAGATACCGGCGTTGATCGCGGGGCGGACGCCGGCGAAGAAGAGCTCGGGCTCGAGGTAGATCTGGCCGTCGGTGATGGAGATGACGTTGGTGGGGATGTACGCCGAGACGTCGCCTTCCTGGGTCTCGATGATCGGGAGGCTGGTGATCGAGCCGGCGCCGTTCTCATCGCTGAGCTTGACGGCACGCTCGAGAAGGCGGGAGTGGAGATAGAACACGTCGCCGGGGTACGCCTCGCGGCCGGGGGGGCGACGCAGCAGCAGCGAGAGCTGGCGATACGCCACGGCTTGCTTGCTGAGGTCGTCATAGATGCACAGGGCGTGCTTGGGCATCGGCATGCCGTTGGGCAGCTTCATGCCCGGGGTCTTGCCCGTCCACATGAAGTACTCGGCCATGGCGGTGCCGGAGTACGGCGCGACGTACTGCATCGGCGCGGGGTCAGACGCACCGGCGTTCACGATGATCGTGTACTCAAGGGCGCCGGCCTTCTTCAGCGTGTCCACCGTCGCCGCGACGGTTGATTCCTTCTGACCGACGGCGACATACACACACACCACGGCGTCCGGCGTGCCCCAGAACTGCTTCTGGTTGATGATCGTGTCAATCGCGACGGCGGTCTTGCCGGTCTTGCGGTCGCCGATGATCAGCTCGCGCTGGCCCTTGCCGATCGGGATCATCGCGTCAACAGCCTTGATGCCCGTCTGCAGCGGCTCGTGCACCGGCTTGCGCTCGGCGATGCCCGGGGCGATGATGTCCACCTTGCGGCGCTCGCTGGTGATCAGCGCGACGCCGTCGTCCAGCACCTGGCCCAGCGGGTTCACCACGCGGCCCAGCAGCTCGGGCCCGACGGGAACGTCCATGAGACGGCCGGTGCCCTTGACGAGGTCACCCTCTTTGACCGAGAGGTAGTCGCCGTAGACGACGGCGCCGACGGTGTCGAGCTCGAGATTGAAGACCTGGCCCATGACCGAGCCGTCCTTGGTCTGGAACTCCAGGAGCTCGCCGGCCATGGCGTTAGAGAGGCCGTAGATACGGGCGATGCCGTCACCGACTTCAACGACGCGGCCGACTTCGGAAACCTCGAGTGCTCCGGAGTACTGCTCGATTTCCTGCTTGATGACGGACGCGATTTCGTCGGTACGGATCTTCATTGACGGATCCTTGCTTGGTCGGTGCTGGGCCCGGGGAGGGGCCGCGGGGATGGGGAAACTGGAGCCCGATATCGACCCGGATCGGCGTCGAAAAATCGGCGCTGACCGGGGGGACAAGGTTAGACGGGCGGACGTGCGATTTCGAGGTTTCGGCGACAAGTCGCCCAGAACAACACAAACACAATCCAAATACATGGCAGATGGCGTGCGTGAACGAGGTCCACGGTAACGCCGCGGGCAAGCATTGTGACTTCGCATCGGGCCAATCCGCAGGGGCAGGAACAGCAGGCACGCAGCCCACCCCGCCCACCCCGCGCCGTCGTCGTCGTCGTCCCATCTACTTCTTGCGGCTCACTCGCACCCGCGCCGCGCGCCCCTCGCCATCGGCTCGCACGCCATCAACACCCGTCGCGATCGTCACCGGCAGCAACCGATCTCCCACGACCAGATCGCCTTCGCCCAGCACCGCCACCGCCCGCGCCTGGGTCTTGCCATCTCGCAAGCGGGCGAGGGCGACGGCGGGCCCGATGATCTTCACATCACGCACGTATGAGTCGATCAGCTCGATCTGCCAACCAGCGGCACTCGGCGCATCGGGGTCAATCACGACGACGACAGGGATCGACGGGAGTGTGATCGCCTCGTCGGGCGTGCCGCGAACAAACGAGACGGTGACCATCGCCGGCACCGGATCCTGTACGCCCAGCTCGCGCCACGCGCTGGGGATCGTCACCGGCACACGCACGTCCGCGGCTCCGGTCGCCTTCGCGCCCGTGCCCGGCGCGATCGTCGCCAGATCCAGCACCGCCTCAAGCTCCAGCACCTCGGGCAGCTTCGCCGACACGCCCGTGCCCGCCGCGCTGCCGACATCTGCGGGGAATCGGAGCGTGACCGTCTCGGGCGTGACAACTGCCGGCTGCGCAAGCTCGCCGCCTCGCGAACGCAGCCGCACCGTCGCCTGGCGCGAGACCAACTGATCCACGCGCACGTCAAGTGTCGCCGGCTCGACACTCATGATGCTCACGCCCGTGCGCCGGATCTCCGGCGAAGCGCGAAGCACGTCGCGCAGGTCCAGCCGGTGCGCACCGGGCGTTGAAGGAAACGCCCCGACGCCCGGCGTCAGCACCAATGGCGAGAGCATCGCACGTTGCGCTGCACCGATCGACGAGTTCGACCCGCGAAGCGACACCGTCACAATCGAGTTCCACGACGGATCCACCACGCGCGCCGACAGATCGCTCGATGACGGAGCCGCGAAGATCAGTCGAGGCGTCGCCGGGGCGGTTGAGAGGCCCTCGCCCTCGGCCCACGCCCACACCAGCAGCGCCAACGTCGTCGTCAGCAGGATGTGGATGAACGTCCTCATGCCCGGCGCTCCGTGGGGATGTCGCTGGCGAAGATGCTCTGCTCATCGCGTGACCGGTCCTCATCGTCTTCAGCGCGGGCGGGCTCGCCCTCGACGGCGGTCGGCGCGTTGGGCCCGGTCAACTGGGTGACGAGGCCGCGGTTGAACTTCAAGATCAGCAGCGATCGCAGCTCGTCCTCGTTCAAGCCGCGCGTCAGCTCGCCCTTCTCGGCGATCGAGATCGTCCCGGTTTCCTCAGAGACGACGACGACCACTGCGTCAGTCTCCTGCGACACACCCACCGCGGCTCGATGTCGCGAGCCGAGCTGCGAGTCTTCCATGTCGCCGGCCTCAGCGAGCGGGAGCTGCACGCCGGCCGCGACGAGGGTGTTGTCGTTGATCACCACCGCCAGATCGTGCAAGGCCGAGCCAGGGAAGAAGATCGTCTGGAGCATCGCGGCGCTGACCTTGCCGTCGATGATCGTGCCCGCCTCGATGAGCGACTTGAGGCTGGTCTGTCGTTCGATG